>JAXDGQ010000231.1:0-3860 GCA_034664965.1 Solirubrobacteraceae bacterium
CCGCGCAGCACGCGACCCAACGGCGACGCGCTTTCGCCGAGAGTCGTGCGCCCGCCGTGGTTCTCAAAACCCGCGAGCACGCGACCGGCCTCGCCGTCGGCGTCGTCGAGGCGCACCTCGATCGCCACGTTGCCGATCAGCCGCCGGTCGTCCTCGCGCACGGTGCGCACGTCGAGCAGGCCGACCCCCTCGATCGTCTCCTCGCCGAGCGTGTAGGAGCGCCCGAGCAACTGATAGCCGCCGCATACGCCGAGCACGACCGCATCTCGCGCCGCAGCGCTGCGCAGCGATGCGCTCTTGGTCTCGATCAGGTCCTGCGCGCACAGGCGCTGGTCGCGATCCTGACCGCCGCCTAGGTAGAACAGATCGTGGGCCTCCCCATCCAGCGGCTCGCCAAGTCCGCTCGCCGTCAGCGTAAAGCCGATGCCGCGCCAGCGGCAACGCCGCTCGAGCATCAGCAGGTTGCCGCGATCGGCGTAGATGTTCATCAGGTCGGGATACAGCGCGCAGACGCGCAGCGTGCGTGTCGCGAGCTCCGCACCACCGGCGTCAGGCACCCAGCACCACCACGACGCTGCCGACGTGCTCTTCTGTGGCCGGTACGTCGCGGCGCTGCAGCACATGCAGTCCCGCCTCGCGCGCCTCGCGCTCCAGGTCACGCACGCCCACGCGATCGAGCTCGATCAAGTCGCGCTCCGGCGGCCGGCCGGCCTCGGAGCTCCGCTTCGCGGAGTCACCGCAGGCGTCAGGACGATCGTCGATCACCCTGCGCTCGCGCTCGATCACGACCAACTCTGCGAGCTCGCTCACGCGCGTCGCGCGGCTGAGGTACACGAGTCCGTCCACATGCGCGCGCTCGGCGCGCGGCCCTGCCGATCCGTCAGCGCAGTCGAACGGCTCGAGCGCAGCGAGGATCGCGCAGGCCACCACGCCGCCCGGCCGCAGATGCTCGCGTGCGCGCCGCAGGAAGTCGATGCGAGCGCCCGCGCCGCCGAGCAGCTGAATCGTCTGCATCGGCATCAGACAGGCGCCGAAGTCGCGCCGTTCCAGCGCGAAGCAGCGCGCGTCGGCGCAGACCGTCTCTATCTCCAGCCCCGCCGCCCGCCCGGCCAGCGCCGCGAGCAGGGTCGGATCGAGATCGAGCGCCGTAACCGCATGCCCGGCTCGTGCGAGATCCAGCGACACCCGACCAGCGCCGGCGCCGACGTCGAGCACCCGCCCGCCAGCCCGTTGTGCCAGCTCGCGCCACAGCGGCAGGTCGGCGCGGTAGCCGCCGCACTCCAGGTCGTGCCACACGACCCGGGGGGGTGTGCGCAAGGGCGCCTTTGAGGCGAGCGCCGGTCCACCACGCCGGTCGCTCACGACCACGAGCTGTCCACCTCTCCACGCGCGACGAGCAGCTCGCGCAGCGAGAGCATCGCGGTGTAGGTCGGCAGCGCGTACAGCGGAGCCTGGTTATCGGGTCGGTCGGCGGCGGCCTCGTCGAGGGCGGCGCGCAGATCGGGGCGGACGCGAATGCGCTCGGCGTCGATGCCCGCATACTTCATGCGCACGGCGAGTTCCGGCGCGCGGCTGCCGCTGCAGGTGAAGCTGCGTACGCGTCCGGCGAGAAGCTCGAAGTCGGCGTCCCAGATCCACGATACGTCGCGACCGTCGGCGATCTTGTCGTTGAGCACCCCTAGCACGTCGTGCTCGCCTGGCTCGAGCGCGAGCGTTCGCAGCACCTCATTGGCGCCGGCGGGGTTCTTGACGAGCAGGATCCGCAGCTGGCGCGGCGCCTGTGCGTGGCCGTTGCCCGCGCCGTTGCGCCCATGCGAGGGCAGGAGCGTGACCGTCTCGGCGCGCCCGAAGGCGGCCCTGGTGTCCTGCAGTCCGGCGACGACGTCCGCCAGAGCGATCTCCAGCGCCGTCGCGAGCGCGGCGGCGCCGAGCGCGTTATAGACGTTGTACAAGCCCGGCAGCGCGAGGCTCACCCGCGCCTGACCCTCGGGGACGTGCAGGGTGAAGCTGGCCGCACGCACGCCTTCCAGCGCGACGTCGCTCGCACTCACCGCGGGTGCCGGGCGGCGCTGCCCGCAGTTGTCGCAGCGGTAGTGGCCGAGGTGGCCTAGATAGATCGTCTCGAACACGTACGGAGCGCCGCAGCGGCGGCAGTGCTTGGCGTCGGCGGCGTGCGCCATCCCCGCCAGCGCCAACGAGTCGTCCTCCACGCCGTAGTAGAGCGCCCCGGCCCGATCGCGGCCGAGGTCGGCGATCAAGGGGTCGTCGGCGTTGAGCACGAACCGCTCGGCCTCCACGTCTCTGGCCCAGCGCTCGGCGATCGTCTCCAGCTCCCCGTAGCGGTCGAGCTGGTCGCGAAACAGGTTGCCCAGCAGGATCGCGCGGGGGCGAAGCTGCGTCGCGACGGCGTCGAGCCACAGCTCGTCTACCTCGAACAGGCCGAGCTCCCCGGCGATCGCGCCGCGCGGGCGGGTCGCCGCGAGCAGCGCCGTGGCTATCCCGCTGGCCATGTTCGCGCCAGCGGCGTTGTGCACCACCGGCACGCCGGCCCGCTCGAGGATGGCGGCGAGCATTGCAGTGGTCGTCGTCTTGCCGTTGGTCGCGGACACCAGCACGCTGCCCCGGCGCAGTCGCGCGCCCAGCTCGCCGATCGCGTCGGCCTCGAGCCCTAGCAGGAGCTTGCCCGGAGCGCTCGTGGCGCCGCCGCCGCCCAGGCGCGAGAGCGCTGCGACGGCCCGTGCCAAGGCGAGCTTCGGGGCGAGCGTGCCCGCCATCAGCGAGCTTCCGGAAGTGCCGGGGCCTCAGAGAACGCCGGCGTGGCCACCTTGCCCTCGGGGATCATCACGTTGACGGCCGCGCTGACGGCGCGCACGGTCAGCGGCAGCTCGCCGATCGGATCGCCGTCGGCGTACATCGTGAACGGCCGGTCGGCGCTGATCGAGACCTCGCGTGCGCGAAAGACGTGCACGCTGGGCTGATGGACGTGTGTGCCCTTGAAGACGTTCGGAAGGATCTTCGTCAAGAAGGCGAGCTTGCCGATGCTCTCGAGCACGATGACCTCGAGCAGGCCGTCGTCGAGCATCGCGTCGGGCGCCGCGAGCATCCCGCCGCCGTAGGACTTGGAGTTGGCCGTTCCGATCGTGTACGCGGTGAAGGCGCGGCGCTCGCCCGGCGGATCGAGCTCGATCTGAAAGCGAGCGGGCTTCCACGAGACGAGCGCCCTGAGCGCTCCGTATGCGTAAACCAGACCGCCAAGCCACGACGGAGCCTCGTTGGCGATGCGGTTTGCATCGCTGTCAAAGCCCACCGAGGCGATCCCCACGAACCCTCTGCCGTGCGGCTGGTCCGCCGACGGGCACACCTCGCCGACGTCCATTGCGCGCGGAACGCCGTCGGCGATCGTCGCGCACGCGTCGTCCAGATCCTCCGGTATCCCGAGCACGCGCGCCAGGTCGTTGCCGCGTCCGCCCGGAAGCACCCCGAGGACGGCGCCGGGAACGCTACGCAAGGCGTCCGCGACAGCGCCGATCGCGCCATCGCCGCTGAGCACGACGACCGTTTCACCGGCGCGAGCCGCCTGCAGCGCCAGCTCGCGCGCGTGCTCCAGATCGCGCGTGTCGGCGCGGAGCACGGTGAGCCCGCGAGCGCGCAGGGCTTCCTCGGCCCGCGGCGCGAGGCGCCGCGCCTTGCCGCCGCCGGCGGAAGGATTGACGATCAGGCGGATGGGTGCGGTGGGTGCGGGCACGGCGCAAGCGTAGTGCGCATGCTGGCCGCGGACGCACAGGCGCCGGCGGCCCTAGCCGGAGGCGGCCTTGGCGCGGTCGCGGCGGCGACGCCCGAAAGCCGCCGCGATCCCCAGC
>JAXDGQ010000232.1:0-7409 GCA_034664965.1 Solirubrobacteraceae bacterium
GACCAGCAGCGAGGCGATGTAGGCGGCCGTCCCGGCAAACAGGCTCGGCAGCAGCGAGGCCGCGCCAATCAGCTCCCCGCAGGCTCGCGAGGCGGCGAAGCCGCAGATGTATGCGGCCAGCAGCGCCAGGCGCTGGGCGATCGGCCAGCTCAGACGCAGCGAGCTGCTGAGGTGGCTGCGAAGCGCCACCAGCTTGCAGGCGATGTCGAGCAGCAACCCCCCGAGCAGCCCGATTGCGGGGCCGACGATACCCACCCTCGGCGTGATCACGACGGTCAAGCCGATCGTCAGGGACAGGCGCGCCAGCGCGATGACGCTGGTCAGGCCGGGCCTGTCGAGCGCCCACAAGGCCTGGGTCTGCGCGGAGGCGAGCGCGGCGAGCGCCGGATAGGAGATCAACAGCGCGAACGCGCCGTCCGCACGGCTGAAGCCCGGGCCGAACAAGGACAGGATCGCGTGCGCGCCGCCGCCGCAGACGGCTGCGATCAGCAGCATCCCGATCAGCGCGTAGCGCATGGTGTCGACGAGCGCGCGATCGAAACCGGCGTCATCGCCCCTTGCCCTGCGGGCGACCAGCGTCGGATACAGGACCTCGACAACGCGGAAGTTCACCTGCTGAAGGCGGTCCGGAATCGTCTGCGCCCGGCTGTAGGCGCCGACCAGCGCGACCGGCGCGACGGCGCCGACGGCCCAGATCCCGGCCTGCTGGCTGACTCCTTGGGCTATCCCCCCCGGGGTGATCTTCAGGCCGAAGCGCAGCAGGGCGGGAAGCGCTCGCAGCCCCCGGCGATAGCCGTCATAGCTCAGGCGTAGGCGGACGAAGCCCCGCGCGGCGACGACGCGGTGCGCGAGTGCAGTCAGCGAGCCGCCGATCGTCGCGATCACCAGCCCCCACACCGATCGCCAGATCGATCCGACGACGATCGCGATCGTCAAGAAGCTGATCGTTTCGTGCAGGCGGACCCAGAAGAGCTGGCGACCCGCGACAAAGGCCGAGAAGATCGAATCGATGTTCCAGCCGGTGTTCGTGACGATCGCGTAGCCGGCCAGGCCGACCAGCATCGGGGGGATCAGCTCGGGCGCGTGCAGCGGGCCGCGGAAGACGAGCACGGAGACGAGCCCTCCGAGAACGGACACGATCGCGGTCAGGCCCGCGGAAAACGTGAACACGGCAGCGAACAGCTCGGTCACGCGCGGATGGCGCGCCGGCAGCTCGGTGATCTCCCTGATCAGCGCCGCCTGCTCCTTGGCCGTCGACAACACCCACAGCGCTGCGACGGGCGCCGAGCAGAGCGCGAACTCTCCGATGATGCGTACTCCGTAGATCCGCGCGGTGGCGATCGTCGAGACCACGCCGAACGCTGCCACGACAACGAAGCTGAGGATGCCGAAGGCGAAGCCTGAGCGGTAGCTGCCATGGGCAGCATCCGCCGGCTCGATGGGCGGCCTGTCGATATGCGGTTGCGCCGCGGGCGGTATACCCGATCAACGCGTTGGCACGACGTGCGCTTACGGCGTGCCCTCCGCGCAAGCGCACGCTCGATGCAGGCGTTGTTGAGAGAGATCCTCGTGGCCATTCAACCGATCTTCGTCTTCTCGGTGTCCCGCAGCGGCTCGACGCTGACACAGAGAGTGATAGCCGCCCACGACGGAGTCGCCACGGCCTCCGAGCCGTGGCTGCTGCTGCCCTACGCGTACGCGCTGCGTCGCGAGGGCGTGCGTGCTGAGTACTTCCATCCCCTGATGGTCACGGCGATCGAGGACTTCTGCGAGCAGCTGCCTGCCGGTATCGGCGACTACCGAGCGGCGGCGCGGCAGTTCGCGCTCAGCCTCTACGCGATGGCGAGCGATCCGGACGCCCGCTTCTTCGTCGACAAGTCACCCGCGTACTACCTGGTCGCCGACGAGATCATGCGCCTGTTCCCCGACGGCAAGTTCGTCTTCTTGTGGCGCAACCCGCTCAGCGTGATGGCCTCGATCACCGAGACGTTCCACGGCGGACGATGGTCTCCCTCGCAGTTTCGCGGAGACCTGTTCGTCGGCCTGCCCCGGTTGATCTCGACATACAGCGCCAACGCCGAGAACGCTCACTCCGTTCGCTTTGAGGATCTCGCGAGCGGCGCCGAGCTCCCCTGGCGCCGGTTGATGGACTACCTGGGAATCGACTTCGACCCGCGCACGCTCGACCGCTTCGCCGAGGTCGAGCTCAACGGCCGGATGGGCGACCCGACCGGCGTCCAGCGCTACTCCGCGCTGAGCACGGCGCCGACGCAGAAGTGGAAGTCGACGCTCGCCAACCCGCTTCGCAAGGCCTCCTACATGAGGTACCTGCGCTACCTGGGACACGATCGACTGGCGACGATGGGCTATGAGGCCGACCAGTTGATCGGCGAGCTGAGCGAGCAGGAGACGGCGATGCGCTCGCTGATGCCCGATCTGGGACGCCTGCTGCTCGACGTCGCCAAGGAGCCGGTTCGCGTCCGCATCCGCCGCGACGGGATCGGCGGGCCGAGCGTCATTCGCGAGCTGGCCAGGGCATGATCTGGCGCTGGGACTGCCCTGGTCGGAGTGCCCGCGGCGCGCGGTGCGGAGCGCACCCCGCAAGAATCGCTTCCCGCCGGAAGTTATTCGGGCGATGCAGAAACGCTACGTCGCCTACGGAATCGAGCTGCGATGCGGATTCCGGCTGCCGGGCATGGCCGGCGGGACCGCCGAGCGCCTTCCGTCGCTGCGCCTCACCCTCGACACCCCGGCCGAGCTCGCCTCGGCATGGAGCGCCGGGTGCACCGCGCCGTCCTGGAGCGGGCGACTGAGCGATGGCGTTCGGCTGACGGTCGAGCGAGGGCGGGCGGGCGACGTGCTGTTCAGCTACGGAGATCGTGCGCGCTTTCGCTTGGACCCCTCGCGCGAGCGGCTCCAGTGCGCGCCGGTGGACCGCGCCGACGCCGCGTGGCAGCGCGTCCTGATCGGCAACGTGCTCTGCAAGGTCAGCGTGATGCTCGGCTATGAGGCACTGCACGCGGCGGCTGTCGACTCGCCGCACGGCGCGCTCGCGTTGCTGGGCCCGAGCGGCGTCGGAAAGACGACGCTCGCGCTGGAGCTCGTTCGCCGTGGCTGGGACCTGCTCGCGGACGACGCGCTGATCGTCGCCCGCAGCCCGCTAGGCGTGCTCGCGTACCCCGGCGGCGCGCATGTGAGCGTCGCCGAGACCGGGTCGCGTGCGGTCGGCGGCCTCGGCTCGGCGCTCGCGCGACCCGCGCGCAAGCAGTGGCTGATCGTCGGATCCGCGGGCGACCGCCGCCCGCGCGAACCGCGTCCGATCCGCGCGCTCTGTCTGCTGGCGCGGGCACGCCATCTGACGCTGGGCGTGCGGACGCTTGCCCGCAATCCCCTGCTGCTGGCTCCCTTCATGCTCGGCTTCCAGGGCGACGCCGAGCGCCAGCGCAGCCGCTTCGAGCTCTACGCAGAGCTCGTCGGGGCAACCTCGCTCGTGCAGCTCACGGGGGCGCCCGCGGATCGCCCCGCGCAGCTCGCGGACACGATCGAGCACGCCCTCGTCCCGCGACGCGCGTCCGCCGCATGACGTTGCTCGCGCCGACAGCGGTGGCGCGGGCGCCGGAGGCCGACGAGCCGCGCGGTGCGATCTCCGCCGCGCCCGGTCCGCCGGCGCTCGCTCTGCTGCGCGTAAGCAAGCGCTGGCGCTCGGGGCTGGCGCCCGTGCTCGACGACGTCAGCCTGACGCTCGAGCGCGGCACGCGGACGTGGATCGGGGGACGCAACGGCGTCGGCAAGACGACGCTGCTGCGCGTCGCCGCCGGCCTGATCGAGCCCGAGCGCGGATGGGTGGGAGCGCGGGGAATCACGCCCCGCGAGAACCGGGCGCGATATCAGCGGCTGGTGTCGCTGCTCGCGGCCGGCGATCGCGGGCTGTATGCCCGTCTGAGCGTGCGCGCCCACCTCGACCTCTGCGTGCGACTGGCGATGATGCCCCGCGCGCGGCTGCGACCGGGCGTGGAGCGAGCGATCGACACGTTCCAGCTATCGCAGCTCGCCGAGCGCCGCGTCGACCGTCTGTCGATGGGACAGCGACAGCGCCTGCGGGTGGCCATGACTTTCCTGCCCGAGCCGCACGTCGTCCTGCTCGACGAGCCGCTCACGAGCCTCGACACCGAGGGAGCGGCGCTGCTCGCGGAGGCGAGCCGCGAGGTGCAGGTCCGCGGGGGAGCCGTCCTGTGGTGCTCGCCGGACGGCGATCGCCTCCCCGAGGGCTTCGATGCGCGTTGGCTGCTCGAGCGCGGCCGGCTGGAGGCGGCGTGAGCGAGCTGCGCGCAGCCGGTCGGGCGTATCTCGCCGTGGCGCGGCGCGACCTGCTCGTCTTCCGGTCCTATCGCGCGCGCTTCTTCAGCCAGGCCGCGAGCACGCTGTTCAGCCTGACGCTGTTCTACTACGTCTCGCGACTGGTGCACGTCCGCGGCTTCTCCTCGCCGGACGCCTACTACGCATTCGTCGTCGTGGGACTCTCGCTGCTGGGCGTCATCTACTCGTGCTTCGCGATCCCGACGCTCGTGCGTCAGGAGCTCGTGGCGGGCACGTTCGAGCGCCTGATCCTCTCCCCCTTCGGGGCCGTGCGCGGCGTTATCGCCATGACGCTCTTCCCGCTCCTCTATGCCGCGGTCCTCGCGGCCCTCTCGCTGGCGCTCGCGTGCGCGGTGTTCGGGCTTCAGCTGCACTGGGAGACGGTGGCGCTCAGCATCCCGCTGATGGGCCTCGCGCTGCTCTCGTTCTTGCCCTTCGGCCTGCTGTTCGCGGCACTGACGATCCTGATCAAGCAGGAGAGCGTGGGCACGACCTGGGTCGTCGCGGTTCTCTCGCTGATCGGCGGCCTGTACTTCCCGCTCTCCCTGCTGCCGCACTGGCTGCAGGTCGCCGGCAGGCTGCAGCCCTTCACGCCCGCCACGGCGGTGCTGCGTCACGTGCTCGTCAACAGCCCGCTGACCGAGCCCCTCGGCCTGTCGCTGCTGAAGCTGTCGGCTTGCGCGGCCCTGCTGCTGCCCGTCTCGATCCTCACGCTGGCGGCCGCGGTGCGCGCGGGTCAGCGCCGAGCCACGATCATCGAGTACTAGGAGGGAGCAACTTGAGCGCACAGACAGCCGTCAACGTCACCTCGCCTACGGCGAGCGTGAGCGTGCCCCGCCACGTCGTATATCGCAGCTTCCCGGCCGAGACGGTCGTGCTCAACCTCGAGACCGGGAGGTACCACGGGCTGAATCCGCCGGCCGGCAGGATGCTCGGAGCTCTCGAGCAGGCCGCGAGCCCGCGCGCCGCCGCCGCGATCCTGGCGCAGGATTACGATCAGCCGAGGAGCGTGATCGAGAGGGATCTGTGCGAGCTGTGCGACGCGCTGGCAGAGCGCGGCCTGGTGGAGATCGATGAGCCGCGCGCGCCTTGAGCGCATGCGCGGCGGTGGCGCCGCGACGCGCGCGGTGCACCCCATGAGATGGGCTCGGCGGGCGTCGCTCGCCGCCGAGATCGTGCTGGCCTACGTCGAGGCCCGGCGCGCGCTGCGCCGCGCTCCGATCAATCTCGCCGTCGAGAGTCTGCGCGGAGCCCCGTGGCGGATCCGCGAGCGCTCGGGGCAGAGCTCTCTGGCCGAGGCTCGCGATCTCGCGAGCGCCGTGTCGCGTACGCTCGCGCTGCTGCCCGGCGACACGCGCTGCCTGACGCGTTCTCTCGTGCTCACGCGACTGCTCGCGCGGCGCGCGATCCCGGCGACGCTGGTGATCGGCGCGCACGCCTCGCCCGAGTTCCTCTCGCATGCGTGGGTCGAGCACGCGGGCCAAGCGGTGCTCGCCTCCGGCCAGGGCGTCGTCGAGCGCCTGGTGGAGCTGTAGCCGGGATCGGCGATGGGCTGGACAGCGATGCACGCCAGCACGCGCGCCCACACGCGGCCGCGGCGCGAGCGGTCGGCCACCGCGGCGACGGTCTTCGGCCTCGATGTGCGCTCGGCGCTGCGCATGCCCTTCCTCGAGCATGCGCGGGCCGCCCCGACGGGGCGCGTGCTGAGGATCGGCCGACGTCCGCAGGCGGGCCGCCCGGCGACCTGGCACGACGGGGCGCGCACGATCTGCTCGCAGAGTCGCTCGGACGGACCGATCAGCTTCAGGATCGAGGCGCACCCGCACGACGGCTATGAGCTGTGGGGCAAGGCAGGCGGGTCCTATCTGCTGTCGCTCGACGGCCATGAGCTGCGGTGCGACCCGGGCGATCACCTGGCTCACAGCTGGGAACGCTTCCTCGTGGGGCAGGTGCTCCCCTTCGCAGCGCTCGTCGGCGGACTCGAGATCTTCCACGCGAGCGCCGTCGTCCTCGACAGACGCGCGATCGCCTTCGCCGGTCCGTCGGGGGCCGGGAAGACGTCGCTCGCGCTCGAGCTGTGCCGCCGTGGCGCGGGCTTTTTCGCAGATGACGTACTCGCGCTCGAGGCGCGCGCGTCGGAGCTGATCGCCCACCCGGGGTCGCCGGTGGCGGCTGTCGATCCACACGCGATTCGCGAGCCCGGCGACACGCCCGCCGGCGGCACGCGGCTGTCCTGTGACGGCGGAGAGCTGGTGCTGCGGGTGGATGGCGCCTCTAGCGCAGTGCCGCTGGGCGCACTGTTCTTCCTGGATCGACCGGCGCGAGGCGAGATTCGCCGCCTCTGCTTCGAGCCGGTCGAAGACGCACGGCTCCTGCTCGCCTCCACCTTCAACTTCGTGCTCGACACGCCGCAGCGAATGCGCGGCCTGCTCGACGTCTGCTCCCTGGCGGCGCAGCGGCCGGTGGAGCGGATCGAGATCCCCCCTTCGCTCGACGCCGCGGGACTGGCCGAGGCGGTCCTGCGGCGTGTCGCGGGGCTGCCGTGACGCGCGCGATCGTCGGCATCCTCGATGCTCGCCGACGCGCCGACGGCTCGCGGCTGGCAGTCGCGCTCGCCCCTGCGCCGGCGCGATCCTTCGAGGACGGGCCACTGCGGGTCAGCTACGACGGCGCGCAGGGCGCATCCGCGAGCTCGCTGTGCCTGCTCGATGGGCATCTGGACAACGAGGCGGAGCTGGCCGACGATCTCGGCGCCGCGCCCGAGACCTCGACTGAAGAGCTGCTGAGAATCGGCTATCGGCGCTGGGGCGAGGGGCTGCCCGCGCGGCTGCGGGGCGACTTCGCGCTGCTTGTCTGGGACGGCCGGCGAGCTGAAGGGCTGCTCGCGCGCGACCATCTGGGTGTCCGCAGCATCTACCTGCACGAGATGGACGGCGCGCTGTATTTCGCAACCGAGATCCGCCACCTGCTTGGCGTCCTGGCGCGGCGACCCGGGCCCGACCCCGCCGGAGTGGCGCACTGGCTGGCGGCGAGCAGCCGCCCTGATTCGGGGA
>JAXDGQ010000233.1:0-3528 GCA_034664965.1 Solirubrobacteraceae bacterium
ATCGTCAGACTCGCCTGAGCTCCAACCGTCTTTGGAGTATGATCGGCGCGTGTTCAAGTCAATCGTCGTCGGCACCGATGGATCGGACACAGCCGCTCAAGCGGTGCGCCAGGCCGTCGACCTCGCCGGGGCCGTCGATGCCAGGGTCGAGCTCGTGAGCGCGTATGCGCCGGTGCCCGCACAGCGCCTGAGCGATGAACGCCGTGAGGCGCCGGAGGATCTGCAATGGGCGATCAGCCCGCGCGAGGATGTCGACGCGTTGCTAGATGCAGCGGCCGAGGTGGTGCGCGGGGCGGGAGTCACCGTGAATGTCTATCCCCGCCAAGGTGACCCTGCCGACGCGATCCTTGACGTCGCCGAGGAGACGGACGCCGATTTGATCGTCGTGGGAAACAAGGGCATGACGGGCGCCAAGCGCTTCCTGCTCGGCTCGGTGCCCAACAAGGTGTCCCACCACGCGCCCTGCTCGGTACTGATAATTCGCACGACCTGACGTAGTCGTCAGGACGCTGCAGTGGCAGCCGGCGGGCCGACCGCGTAATAGGGAGAGTCAGAGGGTCGAGTCCCGATCACGACGAGCCCGACGGGGCTCGCGTTCAAGCGATCGAGCATGTCGCGAAGGTCTACGACGTCGGAGATCTTCAGGTAGTCGAGCCGGGCGACCAGCAGGACCTCGTCGGAGAATTGCGCGAACATCTGTGCGTCCGCGATACCGAGGACGGGCGGCGAGTCGATCAGGATGTAGGTGTAGTCACTGGTTCGCAGCGCCGCGATCAGGGATTGCAGGGCGGGGGTGTGCAACAGCTCCGACGCATCTCCGTCGCGCCGGCCGGAAGGCAGGATGTCGAGCTCCCCGCGAGACGCCGCCCCCTCACCACCGCGCGTGGAACGAATGAGTTTCCTGACGTCGTCGACTGAAATGTCCTCGGCGTTGCGGGTGAGGCTGAGCAGTTCGCGCAGGCCGGCGCGACCGCTCACGTCGAAGGCATCGTCGAGCTTCGGCCACCGCAGATCGCCTGAGATGATCAGTGTTCGGTGACCCGCCTGGGCGAGCATCCGGCCGAGGCGTGTGGTGACGGTCGTCTTGCCTTCCCCGTGCGTGGCGCTGGTTACGAGCATGATCTGGGGGGCGTCACCGGGCGGAAGCGACAGGCGGACGGCGGCTGAGAGGGTCTGGTAGGCCTCGTATTCGACGCGTGCGTAACGCGCGCTTATGCGGTTGCCGATCAGCGGGATGCCGCTCAAGACGGGCAACCCGAGCAGATGGCCGAGCTCGCGCTGGCTCGTGACGCGCGGGGTGAGCTGCTCGCGACCGAGTGCGAGCAGCACCGCGAGGAAGATCGCGGCGAACATCGCGATGATCGCATTGCGCAACGGGCGCGGCGAGCTGGCCGAGCCAGGGACCTGGGGGCTTTGCGCGAGTTGCAGTTGCGAGCTGGCGCTCGCGTTGGCGGCTTCGAGTTCGGCTGCGCGGGCCTGCAGCGCGCTGAGTTGTGCGGCGAGGCTCGGATTGGCCGCCGCCCGCGTACGAAGCGCGGCGATCTGGGCGTTCAGCGCGGTCAGGACGCTGGCGTTCTGAGAACGCTGAATCGCCGCGTGCCGGTCGAGGAAGGCCTGAACGACCGCACTGGCGAGCCGCGCGGCGCCCTGGGCGGTTCCGTAGGTGACCTTGATGTTGATGATGTTCGCGTTTTCAGTCACCGAAGCAGAGACGCGCTTGGCGAGCGATGCCTGGGTCTCTCCCGGGAAGGACTTCGCGGCCAGGGCGAGCACCGGACTGGTGGTCACCAGCGTCGCCGTCGTAGCAAGGCTGCGCTGCACGCCTTCGGATTCCGAGCCGGCGGTGTTGGAGGCGTTGCTGACAACGATGCTCGCCGACGTCTCGTAGCTCTTGGGAAGGGTCAGAGAGACGACGTAGGCGGTGATCGTGATGATCGCCACGAGGGTGAAGATGTGCCAGCGGTTTCGCCGCAGCGCCTCGAAGTAGCGGCCGACTTCGATCGGTTCCTCGCTCTGGGCGGCCCTGCCGCTCTGCCACTGGCCGTTTTCGCTGGTCATAGGGTCACGTGGGAAGGGGCTCGCTGAGCGACGGGACATAGATTATAGGTCGGCTTGACAGCTCTGAGCCATTAGCGTCGGGCGGTGGATTGCGCCGGCCGCGGGTGCAAATCGACCTGCCGGCAGTCGCTTTCGCGTGCAGCCTTCGGCTTGGGAGCAAGCCGGTGACAGCTGGTTCTGGCGGTATGGGTATGGGTATCAGGTCCTCGATCTGTTCGCGCCGCCCAGGCACGAAGTCGGCGTTGCTCGACTCCAGCTCGCGGGCTGTCGCCGGGCATGGACGAACGTTCAATCACGGAGAGCGAGCCAGCGCCGGGCGAGCAGGCGCGGACCTTCCGCGGCCGCGCTCGGCGCCGGAGACCTGGCGGCGGGCGGCACTGGCCCAGATGAGCGCGGCGACCACCCACAGATGGCGCCAATGGAGGGTGTCGACGACCACGCTGTTGAAGATCAGCCCGCACCATGCCCCCAGCAGAGCTGCCGATCCGATCCCGTAGGTATCCCGGCCCACGACCACGTTGCGCACCGCCAGCACGAGCGTCGACAGCAGCAGCCCGACCCACAGCACCAACCCGAGAAGACCCTGCTCGGCGAAGACGCGCACGAACGTCGAGTGGCTGGCGACGGCGGAATAGAATTCGAACTGGCCAGGGCCGATGCCCAGGGGGTGCGTCCAGCCGAGGTGCCAGCCCAGCGCCTGTGCCGCGAAGCGCTGCGAGTCATAGGCCTGCACCTGCGCGCGTTGTTCGAGGAAGCCGATCGAACCCGACGCGCTGAGGACGAGCAGTACCAGCGCTCCCACGATCAGCAGTGCGGCGAGCGCTCGCACGGCTCGCCTCGCACCCTTCTTGCGCATACCCGACGCGACCAGCATTACGATCAGGGCGATCACGAAATTGGCCCAGGCGGCGCGCGAATAGGAGAACAGGACGCCCAGCGTGAGCGCGAGCAGGATCAGCCAGCTCGACAGCGCTCGCAGCCGCAGCACCCGCGGAAACCGCGGGGCGATTCGCTGCTCCAAGAGGATCAGGGCGATGGGGATGAGAAACGGGCCGTAGACGTTCGGATCCTTGAAGAAGCCGCTCGCGCGTTCGGCGCCGTCGACGCTGCCGAGGATGAACGAGCGACCGGGCACCGGCAGGTTCAGCGCGAGCGTGGAGACGACCGCCGAGATGACCGCGATCGCGAGCCACGTGACCACCACCAGGCGGGCTCTCGCGGGCGAATTGACGTAGCCGGCCAGCCACAGCGAGAAGACGGCGAGGTAGACGGTGATGAACAGGAAGCGCATGGCCTGCGAGCCGGAGACGACGTCGACCAGCGAGAGCAAGTTGACGATCAGCATCAGCCCGACCATCCACCGCGCCACCAGCGGCACGCGATTCAGCCGAAAACGTCCCGTCATCGCCGCGACGGCCATGATCACAGCGAATGCGAGGTCCGGCGGCGCCGGCTCGAAGCGCACGACGC
>JAXDGQ010000234.1:0-7753 GCA_034664965.1 Solirubrobacteraceae bacterium
CACGCAGCTCACGGACCTCCTCGGCGCCGAGCGGCGACGGCGTCCTGACGGCGGCCAGCTCGGCGCGCTTGTGCTCGACGGGACGCGCCCCCGCGCCGCTCTCCTGGATCAGCGTCGGCGCGACGCAGCGCACCGGCTCGTGCGCGAGGTTCCATGCGCACGCGAGCTGCAGCATCGTCAGGCCGTGGCGCTCGGCGTACGGGCGCATCCGCTGAAGCTTCTCGCGGCCCTCCTGCACCCATCCCTCGGGCCGGAACTTGCGGTGGTCGTACTCGGCGAAGGGGTGATCGGCAAGCACGTCGTCGTGGAACAGCCCGCCGTAGTCGACGACGCGCGTGATCAGATTGACGTCGTGCGCGGCGGCGGCCGCCAGCACGAGCTCGCCCGGCCACGGCTCGAGCGGGTTGAGGATGATCATCGCCCAGTCGATCTGCTCGGAGAAGCGCTCCAGGCTGTCGATCAGGTCGAGCGTGAATCCGTTGGCCGGGCCGGGGGCGACGCCGAGCAGCCGGGTCAGGCCCGCCTCGCGCACCGCCTCCATGCCCTCCCACACGGACGGGCTGCGATAGCCGAGGCGATCGGGGTTGTGCAGCAGCAGCAGGTCGAAGCTGTCGACGCCGCAGCGCTGCAGGCTGCGCTCGGTGGCCATGCGGATGTAGTCGCCGTAAGCCGCCGCGCCGCGCAGGCGCGTGTCGGTGAAGCGGGGAAAGCCCTTGGCGCCCTCGCGCTGGCCCTCGTAGAAGTCATGGCCGATCGCGCCGACGATGCAGTAGTCATCGCGTGGCACGCCCGCCAGCGCGCGCCCCAGCGCCAGGTCGGCCTCGCCGGCGCCGTAGGCGTCGGCGGTGATCACCGTGTCGACTCCCTCGCCGGGCGCCAGCAGCGCCTGCAGGCGATCGTCGCCGAGCGGCTCGCCGAAGTGCATGAAGCGCCCGCCGCTCCACGTGCCGATAGCTGTCGTCGTCGGGTCCACGCTGCCACCCTAAAGAAACCCCGGCGCCGTGCGCGCGCGAAGTGTCGCTTCCAGTCGCCCGAGCGCGTGGCCCACCACCTCGGCGTCGAGCTCGCCGGCGCCGGCCAGCGCGGCGCGCGCCTGCTCGTCGACGCCGCCGCGCAGTTTGTCGAGCTCGGCGATGCGGATCGCCAGGTCCTCGCGGCGCTCGGCCGGGAGCTCGGCGAGCGCCGCCGCGTAGGCCCCCCGCAGCTCGATCGCCGCGTGGGCCAGGCGTTCGTTGTCGAGGTCCAGGCGCGCGCGCAGCACGAAGTCCTCGCACAGCAGCGTCGCGCCGCGCCCGCCGAGCAGCTCGGCCAGGCGCTCCTGGGGGCGCAGCGCCGCGGCGCGATCGCCGATGCGCTTCTTGCGCACTCCGGCCGGTCCCCGCCAGGGAAGCTCGGCGGCGTGCAACCAGAGGCCGTCGGCGACCTGCTCGCCCTCGCCCCAGCCGGCTCTGATCACGAGCGCCTGGTCGGGCGAGATCTCGTGGACATATGGGTCCGCCGCGGCGATCCGGTGAAGGTGCAGCACGCGATTGAGCACGGCCGCCGCCGCGCGGATCTCGCGCTCGCCGTCGAGGTCCGACAGCCAAGCCCTCGCCTGGCGCTCGACCGACACGGAGACCGGATCGACGAGCGTCGCGCGCGCGGTCGCCACCGGCGCCGGCTCGGGCTCTGCCGGCGCCGGACGCCGGCGCGTCCTGGAGCGTGTCGCCGCGCTCAGCAGCTGGCCGCGCGCGGGTGCGCGACGCTGCGCGCCGACGGTCCCGATCACGATCACGCGCTCGGGATCGGCGCCCTCTTTCGCGCGCAGCAGATAGCGCCCGTCCGGCGGCCCGAGCTCCCACGGAAACTCGAACTGCATGAACAGGAACAAACGGTCGGACATCCCCGCACCGTATCCTTCCTCCTCGGCGGTGACCTACAGTGCCGCCGCGGGCAGCGAGCCCGCCGACCTCGAGACCAGGAGCGCAAGGATGTCCGATGCGAGCAACGTCGCCAAGAGCCTGCGCGAGCGGTTGAGCGAGAACACGGAGGAGCGGTTGGGGAAAGCGCTTTCCGACCTGCTTGACAATCCCCTGGTCACAGGGGCGATCGGTCGGGCGTTCGACGCCCGCGAGAAGGCTTCTCAAGCACAGGAGGTTGCAATGGCTGCACTGAACATCCCGTCCGCTGCGGACATCGAACGGCTGACGCGGCGACTGCGGTCCGTGTCCCATCGGCTGGAGGGCATCGAGGACGGCGTGCATCGCCTCGACCGCGCTCTTTCGCCGAGCGCCGTCGAGTCGCGGCTGTCGGCGATCGAGGATCAAATCGGCAAGCTGGCGAGCAAGCTGCGCCCGCAGGGCAGCCAGCCTGCACGCGCGGCCGCGGCGGCCAAACCGACGCGCAGCAAACCGACCAAAGCCAAAGCCAAAGCCAAAGCGAAACCGGCGAAAGCGAAACGCGCCGGCAAAGCAAAAGCGACGAGCGCGAAATCGGCGGCCAAAAAAACTGCCAGCAAAGCGAAAGCCGCCGGCAAAGCGAAAGTGAAAGCGGCCAAAAAAACCGCGCGCAAAGCGAAAGCGAAAGCCGCAACCAAAGCCAAAGCGACCGGCAAAGCGGCGAGCAAAGCCAAAGCCGCGGCCAAACGCAGCAAAGCGGCCAGCAAAGCCGGCAAAGCGGGGGCGAAAGCGAAAGCGACGCGCGCCGGCAAAGCCAAACGCGCGACTGCCAAACCGGCGAAACGCAAAGCCAAACCCGGCAAACGCTGACGCACGCCCGCGGCGCCCGCGGCGCGCGCCGGCTCGGCGATCTTCGCTAGCCGGCGAGCGCGGCGAGTGCCGCTGCGCCCATCCGCTCGGCGGCGCCGTGCAGGGCGGCGCCCTCGATGCGCGTGCGCGCGCCGCGCGCGTCGAACGTGTCGGTGACCGTGAGCAGGCAGCCGACGGGCACGCCCGCGGCGGCGCCCAGCGCGAACAGCGTCGCGGCCTCCATCTCGATCGCCAGCGCGTCGGCGGGATGCTCGACGCGCTCGCCCTCGTCGTAGAACAGATCGACGCTGACGATCGCCCCCGCGTGTGCGCCCGGCGCGCTGCGCACGAGCGCCTCGGTGAGCGCGCGATCGGCGGCGGCGCGCTCGCCTGTCCGCTCGCGCCTGGCGATCGCGCGCGACGTGCCGTCGGCGCACACGGACTCGCGCGCGATCACGAGGTCGCCGAGCGCCAGCGACGAGGACAGCGCGCCGCAGGTGCCGACGCGGATCGCCCGGCGCGCCCCCAGCTCGATCAGCTCCGCGAGCACGATCGCCGCGGACGGCCCGCCCATGCCGGTGGCCTGGATCGTCAGCTGCTCGCCGTCGCTCGCCTCGCCGGTGTACCCCCACAGGCCGCGGTTGTGGTTGAACATGCGCGGCTCGCTCAGCAGCGATTGCGCCAGCGCCAGCGCGCGCCCGGGGTCGCCGGGCAGCAGCACACGCTCGGCGAGCGGCGCCGTGGGGTGCAGGTGGATGGCCCTCGCCGGGGGGGTCTCGCTGTCGGGCACGGGCCGCGACTTTAGACTGCGCCCAATGGGAAAGCCCTTCGCGTCGCGCCCGAGTGGCTGAGCCCGCAGAAGATCCGGCGCCGCAGCCGGCCGAGCCGACGCTCGCGCAGGTCGCCGCGCGGGCGGGTGTCTCCACGGGGACGGTCAGGCGCTGGATCGCCAAGGGCCTGGTGCCGGGCTACGATCGCCGCTGGACGCCGGCGGCGGCCGCCTACGTGCGCGTGATCGCGCGCCTGCGCGCACGCGGGCACACGCTCGAGCAGATCAAGCGCGCCAGCGACAACGGCCAGCTCGCGGTCGGGCCGATCGAGGACCTGCTGAGCGGCTCCGAGCCGCGCTACACGCTGCGCGAAGTGTCGCGCGAGAGCGGCCTGGAGGAAGCGCTGATCGAGCGCATCCTCTCGGCGATGGGCCTGGGCGCGCACTCGGCGGAGCTGATGTCCGAGGAGGACATGCAGATGATGAAGTACGTCGCCGCCATGCTCGAGGCCGGCCTGCCCTCGGTCGCCTTCCTGCAGCTGGCGCGCGTGTACGGGCAGTCGATCGCGCAGATCGCCGAAGCCGAGGTGCGCCTGGTCCACCTCTACGTGCACGAGCCGCTGATGCGCGAGGGCACGCCCAACGTCGAGATCGCCGAGGAGATGGAGGGTCTGGCGCGCGAGCTGATCCCGTTCGTGGTCCCGCTGCTGCGCTACGTCCACGATCGGCTGCTCGGCTACTTCGTCGAGCAGGACGTGATCGGCCACATGGAGACGGACCTGGCCGAGAGCTCCTCAGAAGAGGGGCGCGTGCGGGTGGCGATCGTGTTCGCGGACCTGGCCGGATACGCGCGCCTGACCGTCGAGCGCGGCGACGAGGAGGCGCTGGCCGCGGTCGAGCGCTTCGTCGAGGCCGTCGAGCAGACGCTGCCGGCTGACGCGCGTGTGATCAAGACGCTCGGCGACGAGGTGATGGTCGTCGGCCCCGACGCCGCCGGGCTCGCTCGCTGGGCGGTGGCGCTCAGATCGGCGACCGAGCAGGGCGACCCGCCGCCACGCATCGGCATGCACTACGGCGACGCGCTCTACCGCGACGGCGACTACTACGGGCGCGAGATCAACCAGGCGGCGCGCGTGGTCGCGCGCGCGGGCGGCGGCGAGGTGCTCGTCACGCGGCCCGTCGTGGAGATGGTCGCCGGCGTCGACGGCGTCAAGTTCGAGCGCATCGGCGAGGTCGGCCTGAAGGGCTTCTCCGAGCCGACCGAGCTGTTCATCGCCTCCGACAGAACCGGGTAGCGGTCCGATCGTGAGCGTCGCCGAGATCCGTGAGGCGGTGCGCGCCGACGGGCTGCTGGCGCAGGCGCCGGCAGTCGTGGCGATGCTCTCGGGAGGACGCGACTCGGTGTGCCTACTGGACCTCGCCGTCGCCCTGCGCGGCGGGGGAGCGGTGAGCGCTCTGCACGTCAACTACCGCCTGCGCGAAGACGCCGATGCGGACGAGCGCCACTGCGCGCAGCTGTGCGAGGCGCTCGGCGTCGAGCTCTCGGTGGTGCGCGCCGAAGGCGCCCCGGATGCCGCCGCCGCGGCGGCGGGCCCGATCGCCTCGGGCGCCCCCGAGGGTGCTCGCGGGACCGCGGCTGGCGCGCCGGGCAACCTGCAGGCGTGGGCGCGCGACGTGCGCTACTGCGCGGCGCGCGCCGAGGCCGAGCGGCGCGGCGCCTGGATCGCCACCGGACACACGGCCTCAGACCAGGTCGAGACGATCCTCTATCGCCTCGCCGCGTCGCCGGGGCGCCGCGCACTGCTGGGGATGGCGGCGGCGCAGGGCCGGCTGATCCGCCCGCTGCTAGCCGTGACACGCGAGCAGACGGCCGCCTACTGCGTCGAGCGCGGCCTGCGCTGGCGCGAGGACTCCAGCAACGAGGATGAGCGCTACGCACGCGCGCGCGTGCGCAGCGGGCTGGTGCCGGCGCTGCGCGCCGTGCACCCGGCGGCGGAGTCCAACGTGCTGCGCACGGCGCAGCTGCTGCGCGAGGAGACAGAGCTGCTCGACGGGCTCGTCGCCGCCGAGCTGGCCGACGGCGCTCAGATCGCGCTCGCGCGCCTGGCCGAGCTGCCTGCGGCGCTCGCGCGCATGGTCGTCGTGCGCCTCGCCGAGGAGGCAGCCGGGACCTATGTGCCGCAGGCCGGCGAGCGCGTGGGCGAGCTGCTCGCGCTGGGCGCGCGCGGCGGGCGAGCCGAGCTTCACCTCGGCGCGCTGGCGGCCGCGGTGATCGACGGTGGGGTGCTGAGCATGCGTCGCCTGGCGCCCGGGGAGACCTCCCAGCGCCGCCGGGCGCCGCCGGGCGCGGACTAGACTCTCCCCGGTGGCCAGTCCGGTGCGAGCTCCAGAGCAGTCGGCGATCGGCGAGGTGCTGGTCAGCGCCGAGGAAGTGCAGCGCCGCGTAGCCGAGCTCGGCGAGCAGATCTCGCGCGACTATGCCGGGCGCTCGCTGCTCTTGGTCGGGGTGCTCAAGGGCGCCGTCTTCTTCCTGAGCGACCTGATGCGCTTCATCGACATCCCCGTCGAGGTCGACTTCATGGCGGTCGCCTCCTATGGCTCGGCGACCGATTCCTCGGGCGTCGTGCGCATCCTCAAGGATCTCGATGCGGCGATCGAAGACCGCGACGTGCTGATCGTCGAGGACATCGTCGACTCCGGTCTGACCCTGCAGTATCTGATGCGCAACCTCGGCTCGCGCAATCCGCGCACGCTGGAGGTCTGCGCGCTGCTGACCAAGCCCGAGCGGCGCAAGGTCGACCTGCCGACGCGCTACGTCGGCTTCGAGATTCCCAACCGCTTCGTCGTCGGCTACGGCCTCGACTACGCCGAGCGTCATCGCAACCTGCCGTTCGTCGCGGTGCTGGAGCGTTAGATACCGCGTTCTGACACCTGCGCGCGAGAGCCGTCAATCGGGGGAGAACCAGCGCCCCCATGGTAGGCTAGGGGCCTGGTGACCACCATTTCAGCCGGCGCCAGAGCACTCCGGATTAACCAATGAGCCGTTTCTTCAAGAGCGCCGCATTCCCGATCCTCATCGTCGTGGTGCTGGCCTTCCTCGCGGTCAAATTGGTCAATCCCGGCTCCAGCGTGCACCGCACGCACAGCTACCAGACGCTCGTCGCCAAAGAGCTCCCCGGCGGCGAAGTCCGCGAAGTCAAGCTCAAGAACAAGGGCAAAGAGCTCGAAGTCAAGCTGAAGAACAAAGAAGACTACGAAGTGGGCTTCATCGACACGGCGGCGCCCGAACTGATCAAGGAACTGCGCACGGCCGGCGTCCAGTACAACGTCGAAGCGGAAAAGAGCAACGCGCTGCTCAGCCTGCTCACGTTCATCCTTCCCTTCGTCCTGTTCCTCGGCTTCTGGATCTTCTTGATGAACCAGGTGCAGGGCGGCGGCTCGAAAGTGATGTCCTTCGGCAAGTCGCGCGCCAAGCGGCTGTCCGCGGACTCGCCGAAGATCACCTTCCGCGACGTCGCCGGGGTCGACGAGGCCGTCGAGGAGCTGCACGAGATCAAGGAATTCCTCGAGAACCCGAAGAAGTTCCAGGCGCTCGGGGCGAGGATCCCCACGGGGGTGCTGCTGTATGGGCCGCCGGGCACCGGCAAGACGCTGCTCGCGCGCGCCGTGGCCGGCGAGGCGGGCGTGCCCTTCTTCTCGATCTCCGGATCTGACTTCGTGGAGATGTTCGTCGGTGTCGGCGCCTCGCGCGTGCGAGACCTGTTCGAGCAGGCCAAGCAGAACAGCCCGTGCATCATCTTCATGGACGAGATCGACGCCGTCGGGCGCCACCGCGGAGCGGGTCTCGGCGGCGGGCACGACGAGCGCGAGCAGACGCTCAACCAGCTGCTCGTCGAGATGGACGGCTTCGAGGCGAAGGACAACATCATCATGATCGCCGCCACCAACCGGCCCGACATCCTCGATCCGGCGCTGCTGCGCCCGGGGCGCTTCGACCGCCAGATCGCCGTCGACCGCCCCGACCGCAAGGGGCGCGCGAAGATCCTCGAGGTGCACACTCGCGGCAAGCCGCTGGCGAAGGTGATCGACATCGACGCGCTCGCCGGTCAGACCCCCGGCTTCACCGGAGCTGACCTGTCGAACCTGATCAACGAGGCCGCGCTGCTGTCGGCGCGCACGGGCAAGCGCGAGATCGGCCAGGACGAGCTCGAGGAGGGGATCATGCGCGTGATCGCCGGCCCCGAGAAGAAGACGCGCG
>JAXDGQ010000235.1:0-2936 GCA_034664965.1 Solirubrobacteraceae bacterium
ATCCACTACAAGGAGATCGAGCCGCCACCGGGCGTGGATGTCGGCATGGTCGCGCCGAAGGGGCCCGGCCACCTCGTCCGCCGGCAGTTCACCGAAGGCAGCGGCGTGCCCGGATTGATCGCCGTCGAGCAGGACGCCACCCACAACGCCCGCGCTCTCTCTCTGGCCTACGCCAAGGGCATCGGCTGCACTCGCGGCGGTGTGATCGAGACGAGTTTCAAGGATGAGACCGAGACAGATCTGTTCGGCGAGCAGGCCGTCCTCTGCGGCGGCGCCTCCGAGCTCGTCCAAGCCGGCTTCGAGACGCTCGTCGACGCGGGCTATGACCCCGAGATGGCCTACTTCGAGTGCCTGCACGAGCTCAAGCTGATCGCCGATCTGATGTACGAGAAGGGGCTGGCGGGAATGCGCTACTCGATCTCCAACACGGCCGAGTACGGCGACTACACGCGCGGCAAGCGCGTGATCACCGACGAGACGCGCGCGGCCATGCGCCAGATCCTCAAGGAGATCCAGGACGGCGACTTCGCGCGCGAGTGGATCGCCGAGAACCGCGCCGGCCAGGAGAACTTCCTGCGCATGCGCGCCGAGCAGGCGGACACGCAGGTCGAGCACGTCGGCGGCGAGCTGCGCTCGCACATGGACTGGATCAAGCCCTCCTTCTAGTTCGCTCGCGATGCTGGCCTACCTGTCCTGGCATCGCCCCGCCGCAGGAGTCGAGCAGGCCGTCTACGAGCAGGCGCTGGCGCGCTTTCACCGCTCGCTCGCCCATCGCCCGCCCAGCGGCTTTCGCGGCTCGCTGGCGCTGCGGCTGGCGGAGCTTGCGTGGCTCGCGCCCGCGCCGGGCGTGGGCCCCGGCGGGCAGGGCGCGGCGGGCTATGAGGACTGGTACCTGCTCGACGACTGGGCGGCGGTCGGGGTGCTCGAGGAGGCGGCCGTGTCGCGCGGGCACGAGACCGCTCACCACGCGATCGCCGCGCGCGCGGGCGCCGCCACCGGCTCGGTCTATCGTTTGCTCGCTGGCAGCCCGCGGCCCAGCGCGACCGATGTCGCCGTGTGGGTCGCGCATGAGCCCGGGCACGATCGCGATTCGCCCGCGGCGCTGCTCGGCGACGGCATGGACCCCGCGCGCGACGGGCTGTGGCGGCGGTGTCTGGGGCTCGGCCCCGCCCCCGAGTACTGCCTGCTCGCCGCCGAGCCGCCCGCCGGCGTCGCGGCGAGCCGCCTGCCGCGCGGCTGGGTTGCGCACAGCGTGACCCGGGAGGTCCTATGGGGCGGCTGACCCGCGCTACACTCGGCCTCGTCGTCGCGACTGGCGCTGAGGTGGAGCTAACCACCGGGAAGCGACGAGCCGGAGAGCCGCGCGCCTGGGCACCCTCAGATCATCGAAGTCCTCTCGAGGTCCGACCAGCGAGGAGCCCCACATGACGCCGAGCAGCACAGCAGAGACGCAACTGGTCATTCCCGATGAGCTCAAGCCGGCCGACGGCCGCTTCGGCTGCGGTCCCTCCAAGGTCCGGCCCGAGGCGCTCGCCGCGCTCGCGGGCGAGGGCGCAGGCCTGATCGGCACCTCCCACCGCCAGCAGCCCGTCAAGGCGCTCGTCGGCGAGATCCGCGCCGGCCTGCGCGAGCTCTTCTCCGCGCCCGACGGCTATGAGCTGGCGCTCGGCAACGGCGGCACGACGTGCTTCTGGGACGCCGCCGCCTGCGGCCTGATCCGCGAGCGCTCCGCGCATCTCGCCTTCGGCGAGTTCTCACAGAAGTTCGCGACCGTCGCAGCCGGCGCGCCGTTCCTCGCCGACCCCGCCGTCGTCTCCGCCGAGCCCGGCGATGCGCCCGATCCGGCGGCCGCCGGGCGGGCGGCGGCCGAGTCCAGCGCCGACGTGGTCGCATGGGCGCACAACGAGACCTCCACGGGCGTGATGACGCCGATCGTCCGGCCGGCCGCAGCCGGGGACGCGCTCGTGCTGATCGACGCCACCTCTGGCGCGGGCGGGCTGCCGGTGGACGTCGCGCAGACCGACGCCTACTACTTTGCGCCGCAGAAGAGCTTCGCCGCCGACGGCGGGCTTTGGCTGGCGCTGCTCAGCCCCGCCGCGCAGGAGCGCATCGCCGAGCTCGACGCCGGCGATCGCTGGATCCCGGCGTTCCTCTCCCTGCAGACGGCGCTTGAGAACTCGCGCAAGGATCAGACCTACAACACCCCGGCGCTCGGCACGCTGTTCCTGCTCGCCGACCAGATTCGCTGGATGCTCGACCGCGGCGGCCTCGACTGGTGCGTGCAGCGCACCGGCGAGTCCTCGCGGCTGCTGTACGGCTGGGCACAGCGCAGCGGCTATGCGACCCCGTTCGTGGCGGACCCCGCAAAGCGCTCGCTCGTGGTCGGCACGATCGACTTCGCCGACGACGTCGACGCCGCCGCGATCGCCAAGACGCTGCGCGCCAACGGCATCGTCGACGTCGAGCCGTATCGCAAGCTCGGGCGCAACCAGCTGCGCATCGGCATGTTCCCCGCGGTCGAGCCAGGCGACGTTCAGGCGCTGACCGCGTGCATCGACTGGATCGTCGAGAGGACCTCGGCATGAGCGCCCGCAGCGGGTCCGAGAACGGCCGCCTGAGGGTGCTCGTGAAGGAGAAGATCGGCGACTCCGGCGTGGACCTGCTGCGCGAGCACTTCGACGTCGACGTCGGCACCGACTGGAACGACGGCGAGCTGGTGCAGCGCATCGGCGACTACCACGGCATCCTCATCCGCTCGGCCACGAAGATGACCGCCGAGCTGATCGGCCAGGCGACCAGCCTGCGGGTTATCGGCCGCGCGGGCGTGGGCGTCGACAACGTCGACGTCGACGCCGCGACCAAGCGCGGGATCGTCGTCGCCAACGCCCCGCAGTCAAACGTCGTGACCGCCGCCGAGCATACGATGGCGCTGCTGC
>JAXDGQ010000236.1:0-11481 GCA_034664965.1 Solirubrobacteraceae bacterium
GCGCACCTGCGCCAGCGCAAGCTGCTGCTTCCCGCCTTTCACGGCGAGAGGATGCAGCGCCTGTCGGGGCTGATGGCCGAGCTGGCAGAGCGCGAGGTGGCGTCCTGGCCGCTGCAGCAGCCGACCGCCCTGCACCCGCGGTTGCAGCGCCTCACGCTCGAGGTGATCCTGCGCGCGGTCTTCGGGCTCGAGCGCGGTGCCCAGCTGGACGAGCTGCGCGATCTGATGACCGAGGTTCTCGCCTTCGGGGAGAGCCCGCTGTCGCTGCTCCCGCCCGCCCAGCGCCTGCTCGCCGGCCGCGGGCCGGTGGGACGCATGGAACGTGTCGGCGCGCGCGCCGACGAGCTGATCTATGAGCTGATCGAGGAGCGCCGCGCCGCGGGGGGTGACGGCGAGGACGTGCTGTCGATGCTGCTCGGGGCGCGCGACGAGGACGGCGAGCCGATGAACCCCGCCGAACTGCGCGACGAGCTCGTCACGGCGCTCGTCGCCGGGCATGAGACGACGGCCTCGCAACTGGCGTGGGCGCTGGAGCGGATCGCCCGCGAGCCCCGGGTGCAGCGTCGCCTGCAGGCCGAGCTCGCCGACGGCTCCGACGACGCCTACCTAACGGCGACGATCAACGAGATCCTGCGGCGCCGGGCGGTGCTGGGCAACGCAGAGCCTCGCCTGGTCAAGCAGCCGATCGAGATCGGCGACATCGAGTACCAGCCGGGCATCGTGCTGTTCGCCAGCGCGTACCTGGTCCATCACGACCCGGCGATCTATCCCGATCCGTATGCGTTCCGCCCCGAGCGATTTCTCGGCGAGTCGCCCGGCACCTACACCTGGATCCCCTTCGGCGGAGGGCGCCGCCGCTGTCTCGGCGCGAGCTTCGCGTTGCTGGAGATGAAGATCGTGCTGCGCGCAGTGCTCGAACGCTGCGAGCTGCACTCCGCGGGCGGGCCGCCCGAGACCACGCGCAGGCGCGGGATCACGTTCAGCCCGTCCGGCGGAAGCCGCGTGGTGCTCACAGCGCGAGACGATCGTCCGCTGCGCGCGCAAGCGCCGGCGAGCGAGCGCGACCTAGCGCCGCTCGCCTGAGCAGCGCCGGCGCCCCGCTCGCGCACACGGGCGGCTCGGCCGGGAGCCAGAGCGCTAGCGGCGGTGTCTGTGGCGCGCCGGGCACGGCGCCTTGTAGGTGACCGATACGGTCTGCGGCGCGAGCCCGCCGACACCCGCGAACAGCAGTTCTGACTTCAGCGGAAAGCCGCCTCTGGGGCAGCGCTTGGGCACCCTGCCGTAGTACACAGCCCGCTTGCCCTTGCGAAACGCCGCGCCGATCCTCAGGCCGATCGACAGCGCCGACGCGTACGGCGCCCCGGGCACTGTCGCGATCAGCGGCACGGAGGTGACGAACTTCTGCGCATACGGCCTGCCGGTCGCTGCGACGTGGCTCGGCGAGAGGAATTCCAGCGACACGGGCGAGCTGCCCTGCGTGTAGAACTGCAGGGCGCCGCCCGGAGCGAAGAATGCCTTGATCGAGGCACGCTCCTGCACTCGTTCGGAACCGAAGCTGACGACGCCCAGCGCCGTCCCCGATAGCGACACGCGCGAGCGCCGCGGACAGGCGCTCGGTCCCCTGTTCTGCAGAGCCCCCGGCGAGCAAATGGAGAAGCCGCGCGGGTGCAGCTTCGTTCCGGCGGGCGTGAAGAAGTTGACGCCGATCAGCGGCGGCGGAAAGCCGCCGTATTCGGTGCCTTTGATCGCGTACTGCACCTGCAGCGCGGCTCCCGCGCCGAGGATGTTGCCGGTACCGCGGAACCCCGGGATCGGCACCGCTTTGGCTTTGAACGTGACCGTCGGGGTCGCCGCGGCGACCGCCGGCAGGCAGGCGAGGACAAGCACGGCTGCAGGCACGATCGCTCTGCGCGACATGTGAACGCTCCTTCGCTGGATTGTGAGACGTGATCGGCGGTTCCAGCGATCCTTCGGTAGCGCGGGCCGGTTGGCTCCGGGCGTCACGTTCTTCTACTGCCCAGAACACCTCAGCCGCGTCAGAAGCGCGCAACGCGAGCTGGAAGTCGCTAGTCGGCGACAGGCTCGCGCGCGAGCTGGTGCCTGATCCGGTCGCGGGAATCCGCGTAGCGGACGGCCTCGTAGACGATCAGCGCCGCCAGCAGCGCGGCGAGGATCGCCAGCGTCAGCAGCGCCGCGAGCCTCGTTGCCGCCGGCAGCAGTGCCAGCAGCACGGTCGCGCACACCAGCCGTCGCACGCTGAGCGTGCGCATGTTGCGTAGGCGAAACGCAACGTGAGCCAGCAGGTACAGCGCCGCGCCGCCGAGCAGCGCAGTCGCCGAGACCAGGTTCAGCGGCTCGTCGACGTGGGCGATCGTGCGCTTGAGCCCGACGGCGATCAGCGCGATGCCGGCGACCATCGGAAAGTGCAGATAGGAGTAGGAATCGCGCGCGACGCCGTTGCGCTCGCGACCCTCGGCGGCTTTCGCCAGACGACGGCTGGCGACGATCGCGGTGACGTCGAAGTACACCCACCAGAGAGCCGCTCCGACGGCGACCCCGAGCAGGCCCGCGACGACTACTCCCGCGTCGATGCTCGCCTTCGCGCCGACGCCGATCGCGACGATCGACTCGCCCAGCGCGATGATCACGATCAGCCCGTGGCGCTCGGCGAAGTGCCCCGGCACGAGCTTCCAGCCGTCCTGGCCGAACAGCAGCGGGCCGCCCGCGTCGAGCAGCAGCGCGACGCCCCAGATCGCCAGTTGCACGGCTCCGGACGTGGACGCCGCGACGAACAGCAGCCCGGCACCGACCGCCGTGCTACCGGCGAGCCCGATCACCGACCGGCGCAGCGCCGCGTCCTCCCGGCTGGCGAGCATGAACAGCACGATGTGCGCGGTGCGCACGACCGCGTACGCGCAGGCGAACAGCAACGCCTCCGAGCCGAACGCCCCGGGCACGCAGAGCGCGGCGACGAGGAACGCGGCCATCGCCGCGAAGATCACCAGGCGCACCGCACCCTCCTCGGGATCGACGACGCTCGTGAGCCACGCATAGCCCACCCACGACCACCACAGCATGCCGAGCGCGAGCAGGCCCTTGAGCATGCCTTCCCACGTGGGGTCGTCCGCGATCAGCGTCGTGCATTGCGTCAGCGCGAGCACGAACACGAGATCGAAGAACAGCTCCAGCGGCGTAACGCGCTCGTCTTCGCGCATCACCGCCGTCACGCGAGGAGCGTCGCTGGCGCGTGGTGCGCTCACCACCTCATCCTCGCAGCGCGCGCTCCGCGGCCCGAGCTATGCGCTGTCGGCCACGCGCGACGGCGCCTCGCCCCACAGCTCCTCGAGGCGGTAGTAGTCACGCGCCTCCGGCGTGAAGATGTGCACGACCACGTCGAGGTAGTCCATCAGGATCCAATCGGCGCGACCGGCGCCCTCGACGCGGCGCGGGATCGTCCCCTGCTCGCGCTTGAGCCCCTCGAGGATGCCGTCGTGGATCGCCTTGGTCTGGCGCGTCGTGTTGCCCGAGCAGATCAGGAAGTAGTCGGTGTAACCGAGCACGCCGCGCAGATCGAGCTCGATGACGTCGATTGCCTTCTTGTCCGCCGCCAGGCGCGCGATCTCGCCGAGCAGGTCCGGGCCCTGAAGCAGTTCGCGCCCGGTCACCGGCTCGCCGCCCGCACGCGCGCGCCGTAGAGCCCGTGCTCGGCGATGTAGCCCGCCACAGCGCCCCCGACGAGGCCGTCGATCGGCTCTCCCGCCGCCGCGCGCTCGCGCACCAGCGACGACGACACGTCGATCACCGGCGAGTCGAGGAACTCGACGCCGATGCGCGCGCCACCTCCCAGCGCAGCCAGCGGCTCGAGCACCGCGCGCCGGCCCGTCCCCGGGCGCGCCGCGACGGCCAGCGCGGCGAGCTCGAGCAGCCGCTCAGGCTCGTGCCAGGCCGGCAGTGTGCTCGCGACGTCCGCTCCCACGATCAGCGTCAGCTCGGCGTGCGGGTGGCTGGCGTGTATGAAGTTCAAGGTATCCACGGTATAGGACGGTCCCTCGCGTTCGGTCTCCAGCGCGCACACCGAAAGCCCCTCGCGGCCGGCGACCAGCAGTCGGCACATCGCCAGGCGGTGCGCGCAGCCGGGGTCCTGCTCGATCGCCTTGTGCGGCGGCTGGCCTACCGGTACCAGGGCCACGTCCTCCAGCGCCAGTTGGCTGCGCGCCTGGCCGGCGATCGCGAGATGTCCGAGATGCGGCGGGTTGAACGTCCCGCCGAGAATGCCCAGCGAGCGAAGCTCCCGCGGCGCCGGCGGGCGGTCAGGCGCGGACGTGTCCGTCGCCCTCCACGAGGTACTTGAACGTGCACAGCTCACGCAGGCCGATCGGACCGCGTGCGTGCAGCTTCTGCGTCGAGTTGCCGATCTCCGCGCCCATCCCGAACTCGCCTCCGTCGGTGAAGCGCGTGGAGGCGTTGACGTACACGCATGCCGCGTCCACGCCGAGCTCGAACGCGCGAGCTGCTGACGTGTCGCGCGTGACGATCGCCTCGGAGTGCCCGCTGCCGTAGCGGGCGATGTGCTCGATCGCCTGCTGGACGCTGTCGACCACGCCGACCGCCAGCTTCATCGCCAGATACTCGCTCGCCCAGTCCTGCTCACCGGCGGCCTGCAGCAGTGAGGAGTCGGGCTCGCCGGACTGCCGCGCGAGCGTCAGCGAGCGCTCGTCGGCGCGTACGAGCACGCCGGCCGCCTGCAACGCGCCGACGATGCGCGGGACGAACTGCTCCGCGATGTGCTCGTGGATCAGCAACGTCTCGGCCGCGTTGCACACGCCTGGGCGCTGAACCTTGGAGTTGAGCACGATCGCCTCGGCCTGGTCGAGCTGCGCGGTCGCGTCGACGAAGACGTGGCAGTTGCCCGATGCCGCGTAGATGACCGGCACCGTGGCGACAGCCTGCAGCGCATCCTTCAGGCCCTCGCCGCCACGCGGGATGATCAGGTCGACACTCTCGCTCTGCGTCGCGAGCTCGGCCAGCTCCGCGCGACCGCCGCCCGCCACCAGGTTCACGCAGCCCTGCGGGAGTCCCGCGGCGACCGCCGCATCGGAAGCGATCTGCGCGAGCACGGCATTGGAGTACTCGGCGGTCGAGGAGCCGCGCAGCACGATCGCGTTACCCGACTTCAGGCACAGGGCCGCGGCGTCGATCGTCACGTTGGGGCGGGCCTCGTAGACCACCGCGACGACGCCCAGCGGTACGCGCACCTTGCGCACGTCCAACCCGTTGGGCAGCCGGCGTCCCTCGATCAGCTCACCGACGGGGTCCGCCAATGCGGCGATCTGCCTGACCGCACCGGCGATCGCCACGATGCGCGGCTCGTCCAGGTGCAGGCGGTCGAGCAGAGCGCCGCCGATCCCGTTCTCCCGCCCGGCCTGCATGTCGCGCTCGTTGGCCTGCAGGATCGCCTCGAGACGCTCGCCCAGCGCGGCGGCGATGGCCTCCAGCGCGGCGTCCTTCACGCGACTGTCCAGCCCCGCGAGGGAGCGCGACGCGGCCTTGGCCGAACGGCAGACGTCGGCGACCGATGAGACGACTGTGGCCATAGCCCCTAAGGGTAGGAGGTCAGTCCAGGACGAGGTAGTCGCGGTGCACGGCCTCCTCGCTGGCCCGCGGCAGGATCTCGCGGGCGACGGCGGACTTCATCCCCTGGACCTGGCGCAGCTCCTGCGCGGAGTAGTTGCAGATGCCCTTGCCCAGCGTGTGCGCAGAGCCGCCGTCGGAGCCCGCCTGGGCGATGTCCACGGCGTCGCCGGCGTCGAACTCGCCGAGCACCTCGACGACGCCCACGGGCAGCAGGCTGGCGCTTGCATCGCTCACCGCGCGCGCGGCGCCGGCGTCGACGACTAGCGTGCCGCGCGAGGGCTTGGCGTACTTCAGCCACAGCTTGAACGAGCTGTAGCGCGCCTCGCGCGCCGCGAAGCGCGTGCCCTCGCGCTCGCCCGCCAGCGCCGCTTGCAGCGCACCCGCCCGTACGCCGTTGCAGATCACCGTCGCGATCCCCGCCGCCGTGGCCATGTCGGCGGCGACGACCTTCGAGCGCATCCCGCCCGAGCCCAGCGGCGAGGTCGTGTGACCGATCTCCAGCTGCTGCAGATCGCCGAAGTCCTCGACTTCGCGGACGATCTTCGCGTCGGGGTACAGGCGCGGGTCGGCCGTGTACAGCCCATCGATGTCCGTCAGCAGGATCAGCTCATCGGCGCCGACCAGCACCGCCACCTGCGCGGCGAGGAAGTCGTTGTCGCCGAAGGAGATCTCGTCGGTAGCCGTCGTGTCGTTCTCGTTGATCACCGGCAGCACGCGCCACTCCAGCAGCGTCGTGAGCGTCTGACGCGCGTTGAGGTAGTGCGTGCGCGCGCTCATGTCGAAGAACGTCAGCAGCACCTGCGCGCTCGTCACGCCGCGCTCGCGCAGCAGTTCGTCATAGATCCGATACAGCTTGCCCTGGCCGACGGCGCTCGCCGCCTGCAGCTCGCGGATAGAGCTCGGTCTCTGCGGCAGCTCCATCACGCGCATCCCGCGGGCGATCGCCCCGCTGGTGACGACGATCGCCTCGTCACCGGCGCGGTGCACGCCGGCCAGCGCCTCGCACACGGTGCGCAGCACGTCCGTGCGCGGCTCGCCGTCGCCGTCGGCGACGACGCTCGAGCCAAGCTTGACGACTACGCGTCTCATGCCTGGAGCTTATTTGCCCGCGCGCGACGCGCTGGGCCGCGACGCTCAGGCGGGCGCGGCAGGGTCGAGCTCGAACGTCTCGCCGGCGATCTCGATCTCGTCCCCCGGGGCAAAGCCCTGAGCCTGCAATGCCTTGAGCACGCCGATCCTGCGCAGCCTGTCCTCGAAGTAGGCCATCGCGTCGTCGTTGGCGACGTCATAGCGCGCCAGCAGCCGCTCGATCCCCCGGCCGCGCACGGCGAACGACCGCGGCCCGACGCGCTCGACGGTGAAGCCGCTGTCGCCGGCGGGACGGAAGACCATGTGCTCGGCCAGCTCCTCGCCGGCCCCGCCGGAGCCCGCGAGTGCCTCGGCGGCCTCCGCGCCCGCAGTCCGCTGCGGTGCAACGGCCGCATCGAGCGCCGGCACGCGCAGCAGCAGCTCGTTGGCCAGCTCTCGCAGCCCCGCGCCGGTCGCGCTGGAGGTGGCGATCACCGGCACATCCTCGCCCAGCCGCTCGCGCCACCGAGCTAGGGCGTCCTGCACTCGCTGCTCGTCCACTAGATCGCACTTGGACAGCGCGAGCACCCGGCCCAGCCTGGCCAGACGCTCGTCGTGCGCCGCGAGCTCGCGCTCGATCGTCGCGTGATTGGCCACCGCGTCCTCGCCCGCCGCGAGCTCCGGCGCGATGTCGAGCACGTGCACGAGAAGCCGCGTGCGCTCCACGTGGGCGAGAAAGTCGTGACCGAGGCCGGCCCCGTCGCTCGCGCCCTCGATCAGCCCCGGGATGTCTGCGAGCACCAGCTGGCGATCGTCGCTTTCGAGCACGCCGAGAACCGGCGAGAGCGTCGTGAACGGGTAGTCGGCCACCTTCGGCGCGGCGCGGGTCAGCCGTGCCAGCAGCGAGGACTTGCCGGCGTTGGGCAGCCCGACCAGCCCTACGTCGGCGAGCAGCTTCAGGCGCAGATCCAGCCAGCCCTCCTCGCCAACCAGGCCGCGCTCGGCGAACCGCGGCGCCTGGCGCGTGGGCGTGGCAAAGCGCTTGTTGCCCTTGCCGCCCGAACCGCCGCGGGCGACCGTTGCGCGCTGGCCGGTGGCCAGCAGTTCCCAGCGGCGCCCGGCGAGATCGCCCCCGTCGTCGCGCGCCGCGACGATCTGCGTGCCCGGCGGCACGCCGATCGTCAGCGTCTCGCCGTCGGCCCCGTGGCGCTGCGTCCCTTCGCCGTGCCCGCCGCGCCCGGCCCGGTGATGGGTCTTTCGCTTGAAGCTCTGCAGGTCGCGCAGCGAGTCGTCGCAGACCAGCACGACTGCCCCGCCGCGGCCGCCGTCGCCGCCGTCGGGGCCGCCGCGCGGGACGTGCGCTTCGCGGCGGAAGCTCATGCAGCCGTCGCCGCCGGCGCCCGCCTGTACGTGGATCCTCGCGCGATCGTGCAGCATCGCCGACCATCGTGACAGCCGCCGGTCACGCGTCCGGGTCTTGAATGTGCCTAGATGCGCGATGCCGACAATCCCGAGCAAGGAGCTGACAGAAAATGAGCCCAGATTCAGCAGCCACGACCGACGACGTCCTGTTGATCACCGGCGCCTCGTCGGGCATCGGCGAGGCGACCGCGCGCCACGCAGCCGCCGCCGGCTGGCGGCTGGTGCTGGCGGCACGCTCGCGCGAGCGCCTGCAGGAGCTCGCGGATGAGCTCGGCGGCTCCGAGCGCGCGCTCGCGGTCGGATGCGACGTGACCGACTGGGATGCGCAGCAGGAGCTCGTGGCGGCCGCGCTCGGCGCCTTCGGGCAGATCGACGCCGCATTCGCCAACGCCGGCTTCGGCGGCCCGCGCGGCTTTCTCAACGACACCCCCGAGCACTGGCGCGAGATGGTGTTGACGAACGTCTACGGAGCGGCGCTCACACTGCGGGCGACGATTCCCGCGCTCAAGCAATCGCGCGGGCACCTCCTGCTGACCTCGAGCGTGGCCGGCCGTCGCGTCCTTCCCGGCTCGATGTACTCGTGCACCAAGCACGCCGTCACCGCGATGGGCGAGGCGGCGCGCCAGGACCTGCACGGCACGGGGATCCGCGTGACGCTGATCGAGCCGGGGATGGTCGACACGCCGTTCTTCGACAAGCGTCCGGCCGACGCGCTGCACGGCGATGACATCGCCCGCGCGGTGATCTACGCGATCTCCCAGCCGCCGCACGTCGACGTCAACGAGATCCTCGTGCGCCCGACCGCGCAGCAGGGCTAGGCCTCAGGCGGCCAGCGCGCGCGAGAGGTAGAAGCCGCCAACCGCCGCCGCACCGGCCACCGCGACCGTGCCGACGGCGCCGGCCGGCGGCAGCTCGGAGGCGACCGCGAGGGTCGCCAGCGCGTCGACCGAGTCTGCCGCCGCGCAGGCGGCCTGCACCTTGGCCGCCACGCGGGGATCGTCGAGCGTTCGCAGCGCGAGCACGCCGAGCGCGAGGTCACGAGCCCCCAGAGAGCGCGCCAGGTAGCGCACGGCGGGGTGCGAGGCGTGCTCGCCCAGCCAACGCGACGTGACGGCCTCTGGCGCGGCGAGCACCGCCATGCCAAGCGCCGCCCGTCCCGCTGCGAGCAGTCCGGCAGCGCTGCGCGGGCTCATGCGCGGGCGCCCGCCTAGGCGTCGGGGTTCGCAAGCACGCTGACCGTGCGTCCGCGGCGACCCGTCGTGAACTGCACCGTGCCGGCCGCGCGGGCGTAGAGCGTGTCGTCCTTGCCGATGCCGACGCCGTCGCCCGGCTTGAAACGCGTGCCGCGCTGGCGCACGATGATCTCGCCGCCCGTCACCGCCTGGCCGGCGAAGGTCTTCACGCCGAGGCGCTGCGCGTTGGAGTCGCGCCCGTTGCGACTGGAACCGAGTCCCTTCTTATGAGCCATCTGCGCCCTTCTCCTTCACGTCGGAAGCTTTAGCTGCTTTGGCATCTGCGGCATCGGCAGCGGCCGCCGGTTTGGCTTTGCGCTGCGCGGGCGCTTTCGCCGCTGCTTTGCCCGCAGGCTGTCTGTCGCCGGCGGCTTTCGCCGCGGCCGGTTTGTCCGAGGCCGTTTTGGCGGCCGCCGCTTTGGCTTTGCCCTGCGTGATCTCGGTGACCTCGATCTGCGTGAGGTCCTGGCGGTGGCCGGTGCGGCGCTTGTAGCCGCGCTTGGGCTTGAACTTGAACACGCGCAACTTCTCACCGCGCACGTGCGCGACGACCTTCGCGGTGACCTTCACGGCCTCCAGCCCGGCCTTGTCGAACACGGCCTCGTCGGAGCGGTAGAGGATCGGCTCGAGCGCCACATTCGCCCCCTCGGCGGCGGCCAGGCGCTCGACGAGCAGCCGCTGGCCGCGCTCGACGCGGTACTGCTTGCCACCTGTCTTCACGATCGCGTACATGTCTGTCTCTTCTCGATTTCTCTATGCGCGAGGCGCCCGCCATCGGACCGGCGCCTGCGATTTGCTACTCCGGGGTCGCCGGCGCCTTGGCAGCCGAACGGCGCCGCCCGCCTCTGCGGCCACGACGCCGAGGCTTGGATTGTAGGCCATCGTCAGCGCCGTCGCCCTGTGACTTATCGTCGCCCTCGCGCGGCTGCTCGCTCGCCTCGCTCGCCGCCGGCTGGCCATCGGCGCCGTTGGCCGGGTCCTCCTCGGGCTCGGAGTCGATCGCCGTGGCGGACTCGTGCAGCCCCGCTTCGCGGCGGACTTCGGCGTCCTCGGAGTCGGCCGGTGCGCGGCGCCCGCGGGCCCGCGACCGCGCCCGCTCGCCGGCCCTGCCGCCCTCGCCCGAGGAGGCCGAACGACGTCCCGAGCGCCCGTTGCGGGTAGCGGTGGGGCGCGCCGGCGGGCGCACCACCTCACCGGACTCGTCGAGCAGCAGCGCGCTGGCGGCGGTGCGCCCGACCTGGTCGATGCGGACCATGCGCTTGCTGCCGACGTGCGCGGCCGCACCGGCGATCGAGATGATGTAGCCGTCGATTTTCGCGACAGCGTCATCGACGTCGTACATGTGCGGCTCGACGACGTCCACGAGCACCTCGTCGCCTTGGCGGAAGGGCAGCGCGCGCTCCTCGACCTCCTCGCGGGTGCCCTGGAAGGTGATCGCGAAGTGGTCGAGCGCGAGACCTTCCGAGCCCTCGAACAAGAACGACTTGCCCGTCTGCGCCTCCAGCGCGTGCAGCACGCGCGAGCCGTGGCCGGTGAACTCGGCGGTCACCCGCGGGTTGATCTGCACGAGGAAGGCGTCGACGTCGGGAGTTTCCGCCGCGACATCGCGCAGGCGGCGCTCGAACTCGATGGCGATCGTCTCCTCAGAGCGGATCACGCCCTCGCCGTCGCACGTCGGGCACGGCCGGCTCATGATCTCGCGCACGCCCTCGGTCACGTTCTGTCGGGTCATCTCGACCAACCCGAGCTTTGAGATCTCCGCCGTGAAGGTCTTCGTGCGGTCCTCGTCGAGCGTCTTGCGAAGCGTCTTCATCACCGCGTCGCGATTGCGCGCGCGGGCCATATCGATGAAGTCGATCACGATGATCCCGCCGATGTCGCGCAGGCGCAGCTGGTTGACGACCTCCTCGGCGGCCTCGAGGTTGGTCTTGGTGATCGTGTCCTCCAGGCCCGCCCCCTTCCCGCGCCCGATGAACGAGCCGGAGTTGACGTCGATCACCGTCAGCGCCTCGGCGTATTCGATGATCAGGTAGCCGCCGCTGGGCAGATCCACGCGGCGCGAGAGCAGCCCCTCGATCGCCTTGTCGACGCCATATGCCTCGTACAGCGGCTCCTCCTGCTGCCA
>JAXDGQ010000237.1:0-4655 GCA_034664965.1 Solirubrobacteraceae bacterium
CTCGACCAAGGCCACCGACCTCGCGAGGCTCTCGACCGTCGCCGATCGCGGCTCGCCCGAGCTCTGTGCAAGCACGGCGCGGACGCGGCCGGCGTCGGCGGAGATCGGCAGCCCCGCCTTCTGCCACAGTTCGACCCCGCGGAGATGTGACCAGCGCGATTCGCTGCGCACCTGCCCGAGCCGCTGTTCGCTGGCGGCGATGCGTCCGATCAGGCGCTCGATCTCGGGCGTGGTCTCCGCGATGTCGAAATTCGGGTAGAGCCTGAGGGATTTGATCGGCGGGGCGGGGGTGGCCCAGCCGGGTCCGTAGCGGTGCTCGCGGAGAAACTCGTCAACGGGTGCAGGCGCGGGAAAGGGGCGTCCGTGCAGGGAGACCTCGCCGAGCGGCGCGATGAAGCGCTCGGGAAACGCCAGGCGCGAGCCCATACCCGGCCACGCATCGTCGGTGCCCTCCAGTGGCAGCAGTATCCCGTCGCGCTCCTCCCACATGAACAGATCCAGCTGGGCTGCGTTGGCCTCGCTGTAGAGGATCCGGATCACGCCGTGGTGACCTCGCCACAGGCTGGGCGGCTCGAGGCGATGGCCGGCCGCGGCGAACTCCTCCGCCAGGGCCAGCACCGTCTGCTCCTGGCGCTGCAGGAGGCTGAAGTCGGCGTCGCCGTCCCAGGCGATCATCTCGCCCTCGCGTGCCGCCCCGAGCAGCGTCCCATAGTCCAGCCAGTGCACGACGCCGTGACGCGCCAGCAGGTCGCTCGTGAAGCCGATGAGCTCCAGCAGGTGCTCCGTGCAACATGGCGGTCGCTCGGCGCCCGTTCCCCAGTTCCAGTAGTCGCATGCACGAGTAAACCGCGTGCACGGCGGACGCGACAGGCTCCCTCCCATATCTAAGAGAAAGCTTAGCATTCCTCGCCTCGCGCCTGCGATGCCGTCGGCGCGCGAGCGAAAGTGTGAAAGACTGCCGAGCCGTTGGCCGTCGCTCGGAGCGGCTCGGCTCGGAACTCAGGAGGAGGGACTCCCGAATGCAGGCGATCATCTTGGCAGCGGGGTACGGACGTCGCATGCGGCCCCTGTCCGAAAGAGGCCACAAGGCGCTGCTGCCGATCGGATCCACGACGATACTCGCTCGGATAGTCGACGGCCTCCGCGAGATCGAGATCGAAGACATCACCGTCGTGACCGGATATCGCGCCGAGGACATCGAACGCTATCTGCGCGAACGCTACCCCGAGACGCGCTTCCAGTTCGTCGAGAACGAACGATACGACGAAACCAACAACATCGTGTCGTTGTCCATGGGACTGCAAGAGATGGGGCTCGAGGACGATCTCATCCTGGTCGAGTGCGACCTGCTGTTCGAGCCGGGTCTCCTCGGGAGACTGCTGACACGCGACGCCAACATCGCCCTGGTCGACCATTACCGCACGGGCATGGACGGAACGGTCGTCTCGGTATTTGACGGACTCGTGCGTCAGGTGTTCCCGCCCCACGTCCAAGGACCCGACTTCCAATACGGCGACAAGTACAAGACACTCAACATCTATCGCTTCAAGCGCGACTTCTGGGTCAACACGCTGGCACCGCTCGTCAAGGTCTACGCCGACCGGGTCGACGCGAACTCGTACTACGAGCTGGTGCTGGGGATGCTCTCCAATGCCCCCGAGCAGCAGATCGTGGCCGAGGTCGTGGACGGCGAGCAGTGGGCGGAGGTCGACGACCCAAACGACCTCGCAGTGGCCCGTTTCCAGTTCGAGCCCGATCGACGCGCCGAGACGCTGGACCGGACCTTCGGCGGGCAGTGGAGCTTTGAACTGCTCGACTTCTCGTTCATGCGCAACAGCTACTTCCCCACCGAGGGGATGTTTGCGGCGATGCGACACGCTCTTCCCGGGCTGATGGAACGGTACGGCTCGACGCAGGAGGTGCTCAACGAGAAGCTCGGCTGGTTCTTGGACCGCGATCCAGGGCGGCTGCAGACGCTGCACGGAGCCACGCAGGCGTTTCCGATCTTGCGAGATCTGTTCAGCGGCAAGACCATATGCGTGCCTACGCCGACATTCGGCGAGTACCGGCGCTTCGAGAACGCGCTGCACTACCAAGACGCACCCGGAATAGATCTCGCTGAGCTCGCACGGAACGCCGATGCCGCAGAGGTGGTGGTGATCGTCAACCCGAACAACCCCACCGGTACGACGCTGCCCACAAGCGAGATCTATGCGCTCGCTGCGCGACATCCCTCGAAAACGTTCCTCATCGACGAGTCCTTCAGCGGCTTTAGCGGAGAGCCCTCGATTGAGGTGGCGCTCGAGCGCGAACCGCTGGCCAACGTCCACGTTCTCGTGAGCCTCAGCAAGGCACTCGGCGTCCCCGGGCTGCGAATCGGCTACGTCTACTCACACGATGCCGGCTTCATCGACGAGGTTGGACGGCGACTGCCGATCTGGAACATGAACTCCGTCGCCGAGTACTTTTTGGAACTCCTCCTGAAGTTCCGCCCAGAGCTGGCAGCCTCCTTCGTGCAGACCGTGCACGACCGCGAGAGCCTGCGGGATACGCTTGAGGCCCTGCCCGGCATCGCGGAGGTCTATCCGAGCGGGGGCGATTTCCTGCTCGTCCGCCTCGAGGCGCCGGCGACGGCCGGACAGACGCTGAGGCGACTGCTCCTGTCCGAGGAGGCGATCGAGGTCAAGGACGTCTCCAACCGCATCCCGGGGGGCTTCGGGCACCTGCGCATCGCCGTGCGCAAGCCGGACGAGAACCAGTTGCTGACGGACGCCCTGCGGCGCCTGCTCCCGGCCGTAATCGACGAGGCAAGGAATCTCGGAGCACCAGGAGTCCGATAGAGCGGGGTACGGACAGCAATCCCCCTTCAGAACACCCCGCAGCCCAGTAGAGAGGCGACGACCGGAATCGAACCGGTGTAAACGGCTTTGCAGGCCGCTGCGTAGCCACTCCGCCACGTCGCCAGAAGCAACGCAAGGGTACCGGGCCGTGCGGGCTCGGCCGAGGGATCGCCGGCGCGTCGCGCCGGCGATCGCGCTGGCGGTCTCCTACGAAGAGCCTTCGCGGCCGTTATCAACCGTTTCCACTCCCGTTAGCGGCGCTTTCGCATCGCGTTAGCGCTCACACAGGGACTTGGCGCACGATGGCCTCATGCCCGCAACGACCGGAGGTCAGCCGTGAAACGTCGATTCGCACCCGTTCTACTCGCAGCGCTTCTCGGCGCGGCCCTCGCGAGCGTCGCCGCAATTCTCGTGGCCAGCAACAACACCTCCGCGCCCGCGACGACCGCCACTGCGTCCAGCAGCGGCGTCAAGGCGTCGGGAACGCAGGCAATCGCCTCGACGGCGCTCACGGCGACGCAGATCTACAAGCAGGCCTCCGCCGGGGTCGTTGCGATCGAGGCCGTTTCATCGCAGGGCGCGGACAGCGGCACGGGAATCGTGCTCAACGACAAAGGCCTGATCCTCACCAACGATCACGTGGTCTCGGGCGCGAGGAGCCTGACGGTGGCGGCGAAAGGCTCGTCGAGCCTGACGCGCGCGGCGACGCTCGTCGGCGAGGAAGCAAACAAGGATCTCGCGCTGATCAAAGTCGACCCGTCGGGCCTCGGGCTCGAGCCCTTGAGTCTCACGAGCTCGAAATCAGCGCAGGTGGGCGATTCGGTCTATGCGATCGGAAATCCCTACGGTCTCGATGAGACGCTCACGCGCGGCATCGTCTCGGCCGTCGGGCGCTCGATCTCCGCGCCCAACGGAGCGCAGATCACCGATGCGATCCAGACCGATGCGGCGCTCAATCCGGGTAACTCCGGAGGGCCGCTGCTCAACGACGCAGGCCAGGTGATAGGCGTCAACTCGCAGATCGCCAGCCAGGCGGCGAGCGTCAGCGGCTCGCAGCCGGGAAGCACAGGCGTGGGCTTCGCGGTTTCCTCGGACACCGTCGCGAAGGCGGTCAAAGCGATCGAGGCAGGCCAGGGCGTCGCGTCGCAGTCACTCGGAGCCGCGCAGGCTCGAAGCGTCCAACGCGAAGGCGAAGGCAGAGCTCAATTGCCGTTCGGCGCTGGCACACGCGGCGAATCGCAGGGCGGCGAAGGCGAAGGCGAAGCCCGGGTGAAGGCCGCGAAGGTGTCGTCGGCTCCGGCGCGCCCGGCGGAGGCGGCGAAGGCGGCGAAGGCCGGATTGTGATCGTGCCGTGATGGGAGGGGAGGACGGGCCCCACTTTCGCCCGGCCTCCCTCCTCGGCGCAGACGTCGATTTCGCCGGTAGTTGCCGGCGAATTGGCGTTGATACCCTTCGGAACCGATCCCAGGGCGATTAGCTCAGCTGGGAGAGCGCCGCCTCGACAAGGCGGAGGTCACTGGTTCGAGCCCAGTATCGCCCATCGCCTTCGGCCCCGTGTTCACGGGGCCGTTTGCGTTTCAGGGCCGTCCGTGGTTCCGTTCGTGGTTCCGTTTTGTTGACTGCGCGTACGTTCGCCGGCGATCAGGTTCAGGAAAAGCGCCTCAAGACTTGCGAGCGCATCGAACGCGGCTGTGAACGTGCTTTCGATCGCGCGCTGGTCGCGCTTTTTGTTCAGCGAGCCGACGTGCGCAGGGCAGTAGCCGTCCTCGCGCGCTACTTCGCGCCAGACTCCGTCGCGAAGAACGTCAATCGATG
>JAXDGQ010000238.1:0-3047 GCA_034664965.1 Solirubrobacteraceae bacterium
GCGCCGCGCGCTGCAAGCTGCCAGCCGCGCGTTCGCCGGCAAGCTGGCGGTCCACGTGGCGCGCTCGAGCCAGGTGGGCTCGTTTGGCGCGTTCACCCGCACCGTGCAGGTGTACGGCACGCCGACGATCCTGATGATCAACACCAAGGGCGTGACCTCGAGCGTGCCCGGATTGAAGGACGCGTTCTCGATCGAGCAGGCGGTCCGGGAAGTCCAGCGGGCGCGCTGAGCGCCTCCCCTAGACTCGGTCGCGTGCAAGCGACCGCCGACAACCTGCGCCAGCACCTCGAACGACCGTTGGGCCGCGGTCATCTGCCTGCGGCCGCGTGCACGGGCGCGGCCGGCGGGGCTGCGTGCGGCGACCTGATCCGCATCTCGCTTGCGCTCGACGCCGACAGTCCGCAGGGACAGATCGCCGACGCGGGCTTCGACGCCAGCGGCTGCGGTGCGACGATAGCCGCGGGCAGCGCAACTGTGAGCCTGCTGCGCGGCGCCTCGCTGCTGACGGCGGCGCGCATCGGCACGCGCGAGATCGCGCAGGAGCTCGGCGGGCTGAGCGTCGCCAAGCGCCACGCGGCCGAGCTCGCGGCCGATGCGCTGCACCGCGCGCTCGGCCACGCCGCGCGCGAGCGCGCGTCGCTTACCGGCGCGCCCTCGCGGACGCTCGTGGCGATGAGCGGCGGCGTCGACAGCGCCGTGGCTGCGCTGCTCGTGGCGCGGGAAGGCCGCGAGGCCGTCGCCGTGACGCTGGAGCTGTGGTCGGATCCGGAGAACGACGGCGAGTCCAGCTGCTGCTCGGCGCAGGCCGTGCGCGGCGCGCGCGAGCTGGCGCACGACCTCGGCATGGCACATCTCTCGATCGACCTGCGCGCGGAGTTTCGGGCCGGCGTCGTTGACGGCTGGCTGGAGGAGCATCGTGCCGGACTGACGCCGAATCCGTGCGTGCGCTGCAACGGCAATGTGCGCCTGGACGCGATGCTCGATCTGGGAGAGCGGCTCGGCGCGCACACGCTGGCGACCGGCCACTACGCGCGCGTGCAGGACGGCCGGCTGCTGCGGACGGCCACCGACGTCGCCAAGGACCAGAGCTATGTGCTGTCAGCGCTCGCGCCGGCTTCGCTGGCACGCCTGCGCTTCCCGCTCGGCGCGATGCACAAGCGCGAGGTTCGCGAGCTGGCCGAGCGCGCCGGCCTGTCGGTGGCGCACAAGCCCGACTCGCAGGATCTGTGCTTTCTGGCGGGAACGCGCCACGGCGATTTCCTTCAGCGACACGGAGGCCTCGGGCCGCGGCCGGGGGCGATCGTCGATGAGCGCGGCGTCGTGCTCGGCGAGCACCGCGGCGCGCACTCCTACACGGTCGGCCAGCGCCACGGCCTGGGCATCGGCGCCGCCGAGCCGCTGTACGTGCTGGAGACCGACACGGCGGCCAACACGGTCACCGTGGGGCCGCGCGGCGCGCTGCTGGCGCAGAGCCTGCCGGTGCGCGAGCTGACGCTGCATCGCCACAGCGGCTGCGTCGACGGGGTGCGCGTGCGCTCCCACGGGCGGCGCTTCGCCTGCCGGTTGGCGCGCGGGCTGGACGCCGGGTGCCATGCCCATGCGAGCATCGAGCTGGCCCAGCCGGCCGAGCGCACGGCGCCGGGCCAGCTGGCATGCCTGTACGCGGGCGAGCTGGTCGTCGGCTACGGCACGATCGCCTCCTAGCGTTCGCCGAGCCCTGCGACGCGGGCGCGACCTAAGATCACCGGCGTGATGACATCCGACGAGATCCGCGAGCGCTACCTGACGTTCTTCGAGGAGCGCGGGCACAGGCGCATCCCCTCGGCCTCGCTGGTGCCTTCCGCGCACGACCCATCCGCACTGCTCACGGTCGCCGGCATGCACCCGCTGAAGCCCTACTTCCTTGGCCAGGAGACGCCGGCGGCGCCGCGGCTGACGAGCTGTCAGAAGGTCTTTCGCACGGTCGACATCGACAACGTCGGCAACACCGCGAGGCACCTGACCTTCTTTGAGATGCTCGGGAACTTCTCCTTCGGCGACTACTTCAAGCGCGAGGCGATCGAGTTCGCCTGGCAGCTCTCGCGCGACGTGTACGGCTTGGCCGCAGAGGACATCTGGGTGACAGTGTTCGAGGGCGACGAGCAGCTCGGCCTCGGCCCCGACGAGGAGGCGATCTCCCACTGGCTGGCAATGGGCGTGCCGCGCGAGCGGATCATCCTCTGCCCGCGCTCTGAGAACTTCTGGCAGGCCGGCCCGTCGGGACCGTGCGGGCCGTGCTCTGAGCTGTACTTCGACCGTGGCGTCGATCGCGGCACGCCCGAGGACCTACCCGGCGGGGACAACGAGCGCTTTCTGGAGTACTGGAACCTGGTGTTCATGCAGTACGACCAGCGCGACGGCGCTCTGCAGCCGCTGCCGGCGAACAACATCGACACCGGAATGGGCCTGAACCGCATGGCGGCGATCCTGCAGGACAAGCCTTCGGTGTTCGAGACCGACCAGTTCCAGCCGCTGATCGAGCTCGGCGAACAGCTGTCGGACGTTCGCTACGGCGAGGACTTCGCGAGCGACCGCGCGCTGCGCATCCTCGCCGACCACTCGCGCGCGATGACCTTCCTGGTGGCCGACGGCGTTGTACCGTCCAACGAGGATCGCGGCTACGTGCTGCGCCGCCTGTTGCGCCGCGCGATCCAGCAGGGCCGCGCGCTGGAGCTCGCGCCAGGTTTTCTGACCCGCTACGCCGAGCGCGTGCGCGAGGTGATGGGCAGCGCCTACCCCGAACTGATCGAGCACGCCGAGTCGGTCGACATGTGGCTCGCCTCCGAGGAGGAGGGCTTCGGGCGCACGCTCGCGCAGGGGCTGGCGACGCTCCGCTCGCTGATCGAGCAGACCCGCGAGCAGCAGCGGACGGCGGTCGCGGCCGCGGAGGTCTTCCGCCTGCACGACACGTTCGGCTTCCCGTACGAGATGACCACGGAGCTGCTCGGCGCCGAGGGCCTTTCCATCGAAGGCGACTTCGAGTCGCTGATGGAGGAGCAGCGCACGCG
>JAXDGQ010000239.1:0-5044 GCA_034664965.1 Solirubrobacteraceae bacterium
ACGGGACCCCGCGAAAGACCGTGACCAGCCCGCGGTCATTGGTGCCGATGAAGTACACCGACTGCAGCGCCACGTACGCGCCCGCGCCGATCACCGCCAGGATCGCGACGACGATCGCCAGCGCGCCGGCGCGACGCAGGCGCACGCGACGGCGCGATGCGCCGGCGCCCTCCGGCGACGGGCGCCGCGGACGGCGCGCCAGGACCGGCGCGGCGGGCGGCGCCGGGGCGGCGGTCGAGCCATCGGGCGAAGGCGGCGCAGCGTCCGGCAGCTGCACCGCGGCGGCTTGCTCGGTGGGCGGCGCGGCGCCGGCGTCGAGCTCCTCCAGGCGCAGCAGCACGACCGTGATGTTGTCCCGGCCGCCGGCCTCGTTGGCCGCCGCGATCAGCGCCTCGCCCTTGGCGCGGAGCGTCTCGCCGGCGCCCAGCAGCTCGGCGAGGCGGTCCTCTGCGACCATCGTCGTCAGGCCGTCGCTGCACAGCAGGTACACGTCGCCGCCGCGCCCGGTGTAGGAGCGCGTGTCCACCTCCACCTCCCCCTCGGGACCGAGCGCGCGCGTGATCACCGAGCGCTGCGGATGCTCGACCGCTTCCTCGGGGGTCAGACGGCCCTGGCGCAGCAGCTCGTCGACGAGCGAGTGGTCGTCGGTCAGGCGCAGCAGCTCGCCGTCGCGCAAGCGGTAGGCGCGGCTGTCGCTGACGTGGGCGATCGACACGTCGCGCTCGCCCACGTACACGGCCGTGAGCGTGGTGCCCATGCCCGCCTGCTCGGCGTGGCTGTGCGACAGCTCGTGGATGCGCGAGTTGGCCCCGCGCGCGAGCTGCGCCAGCGCGGCCTCCGGCTCGGGAGCGTCGCCCAGGCCGCCCTGGAAGGACTCCACGGCCAGGCGCGAGGCCACCTCGCCGGCCTGCGCGCCGCCCATCCCGTCGGCGACGACGAACAGCGGCGCGCGCGCCAGCAGCGAGTCCTCGTTGGCCCGGCGCTGGCGCCCCGTGTCGGTCGCGGCGTACTGCTCGGCCACGCGCAGCACGTCAGTCGACCTCGAAGGTGAATTCGCTGTCGCCGATGCGCACGCGGTCGCCGGGGTGCAGCGGGCGCGGCGACTGCAGCACCTCCTCGTTGAGGTAGGTGCCGTTGGTCGAGCCGAGGTCCTCGATCACGACGATGTTGCCCTGCTCGTAGACGCGCGCATGGCGCGATGAGGCGAAGGGGTCCTCCAAGCGGATCTCCGCACGGTCGCCGCGCCCGAGCACGAGGTCGCCGTCGATGTCGTAGATCATCCCCGAGTCGTGTCCGGGCGCGCGGACGACGACGAGCTGCGGTGCGCGGTGCGCGACATCGGCGCCGGCCACCGCCGACGCCGAGTGCAGGCCGGTGGCGTCGGCCGGCGGGGGCGCGTCAGACCCGCGCTCGGACGCGAGCGCCCCGTCGCCACGGCTGAGGTCGCGCCTGGCGCTACGCGCCACCCACAGCACGAACAGGTAGAGCACGGCTAGGAAGCCGAACTTCAGAGCGACCGATACAGGCGCGAGCGTCGTCATCCAAGTTCGAAGACGATCTCCGTCGAGCCCAGCTCGACGCGGTCGCCGGTGTGCAGCGGCTGCGCGGCGCGAAGCGCCCGGCCGTTCAGGCGCACGCCGTTGGTCGAACCGAGATCGGCGATCGTCCAGCCCTGCGCGCCCGGCGAGATCTCCGCGTGGCGCCGCGATATCCCGGTGTCGTCGAGCACGATGTCGCAGTCGCGGCTGCGCCCGATCGTCGCTCCTCTGGAGGGAACCGCCAAGCGCCGGCCGGCCACGACGACGAGCGCCCGCGCCGGTCGGTCCTGGGCCTCGGCCACCTGCCCGCGCACGCGCGCTGAAGTGCTGTAGATCATCGTTTCGCCATGCTCTGAGGGCTCGGGCTGCGGCGCCGACGGGCCGTCGTGGGCCTCATCACTGTGACCCCCCGGGCGGACCAACTGCGCCTGGATGCCGAATTCGCCGAGCGCCAGGCGCTCGTCTGTCTGGAAGGAGATGACAGGGCTCGCGGTCAGGATCAGCTCCTCGCGGCGCGCGTGCTCGAGCAGGTACGCGCACAGCTCGTCGATCACCTCGTGCTCGACGCCCTCATAGCGCGCCCGATCCTCCGGCGAGAGCCACACCGAGTATTCGTTGGGCGCATACACGCGCGAGACCGACATCGTGCGGTGCTCGTCCATCTCGCGCGCGAGCTTGCGCGCGAGTTCCATCGGGCGCACCTCGGAGCGAAACAGGCGCCCGAAGGTGCCCTCGACGAGGTTGGCGATCGTTGTCTCGACGCTCTTGAGGACGTTCATTGGCTTGCTTGGTGGCTCACGGCGCGACCCGCCGGCCGCGGCCGGGCGATCGGCGATCGATGCTGCACCCGATCCGCGGGTCTTTTACCGAGCCGTGAGGCCATGCTACGTCAGACCGGGCCGCGCAGAGCGCGGGCTGCGACGGCGAGCGCCCCGCCCAGCACGGCTCCCACGAGCGCGCCGCGCGGGTCGGCCTGCACGGCGTGGCCCTGCACGGCGGCGTCGAGCACCGGCACGGCGGCCGCCAGCGCGGCCGACCAGACGGTCACAGCGACCACGTCCAGCGCGGCATTGCGCCCGCGCACGAGCAACGGCAGCAGCAGCGCACCGCCCGCCCACAGCGCCGCGCCGAGCAGCACGCCGAGGCTCAGCAGCGGCCCGACCACGTGCACGGCCGCCGTGCTCAGCGAGCCCTCCCAGGCCGTCCGCGACGGCGTGTGCCCGGGCGCTCCGAGCCACAGGCGCCGCGCGAGCAGCGGCTCGGCGAGCACCAGCCACCAGTAGCCGACCGCGGCGAACGCCGCGCGCATGCGCCAGCGCCGCGCCTGTCCCGCGATCGCCGGAAACGCCCCGGCGAGACCGATCGCGCCGAGCGCCGGGGCCAGCGCGCAGAGCAGCCAGCCGCCCGAACCGCCCTGCGCCCTGCGCCCTACCGGCAGCAGCACGATCGGCGCCAGCGCAACGAGCACCAGCAGCCCGACTCCCGGGCGCCCGGCCACCGTCTGCCACAGCCCCAGCGCGAGTGCCAGCGCCAGCCACGCCAGACGCGGCAGACCCCAGCTTTCCGCCTGCACGCCCGGCTGTGCGAGCACTGCCGGCGCGGCCGCGCGCGCCTGCGTGGCCGGTGCGCCGGCGAGGGCGACGACGGCCGGAGCTGCGCAGGCGCGTGGGCGCTGCGGCGGTTGCGCCTGTCGCCCAGCGGGCTCGAGCGGGCGGCTGTCGCGGCGGCGCACGCGCCCGACGATGCCCCGGCCGGGCGGCGGCGCAAGCTCGCCGAGCGCCTGCTCCAGCGCGCCGTCGAGCTCCTCGAGCGTGCCGCGGGCCGCCGGCGAGCGGTGCAGGCAGAGGTCGATCGTCTGCGTGAGCTCGCGCGGCAGGTCCCGTCGCGCGCGGGCGAGCGGGCGGATCGGGCGTCCAATGCGCCGCGCGGTCTCCGCCGGCGTCGCGCCGCGCACCGGGTTGAAGCCGCACAGCGCCTCGTACAGCACGAGCGCCAGCGAATACGCGTCCACGGGCTCCCCCGCGTCGCGGCCCTCGCTCTGCTCCGGCGCCATGTACGCGAGCGTGCCGAGCACGTCGCCGGTGCGCGTGAGCACGTCCTGGCCGCTCAGCTGCGCGCCGCCGAAGTCGGCCAGCTTGGCCACGCCGCCGAACGCCTCCGGCGGCGGCGCGTCTGAAGCGAGCCCGCGGGGAACGAGCACGTTCTGCGGCTTGACGTCACGATGGACCACCCCGCGCGAGTGGGCGTGCGCGAGGGCGCTGCACAGCGCCCGGCCGATCGCCAGCACCTGTCCGTCGGTCAGCGCGTCGTCGGCGATCAGGCGCGCCAGCGTGTCGCCGTCGACCAGCTCGGAGATCAAATAGAAGGCGTCCTGCACCGGGCACGCCTCGTACAGCGCGACGATCGCCGGGTGCGCCAGGCGCGCGCTCGCGAGTGCCTCGCGCGTGACCCGCTCGGGGTCCTCGCCCGGAGCGAGCGCGACGCGCTTGACGGCCACGTCGCGGTGCAGCTGCTCGTCGTGCGCGCTCCAGACCACACCGAAGCCGCCTGCGCCGAGTCGCTCGCGCAGGCGATATCGCCCGAGCACCAACGCGTCCGAGCCCGGCCCGTCCGCCCACGCTTCGCGGGCGCGCGGATGACCGGCTTGCACGAGGGTCTGCGAGTCCACCGGATCCTGCGTTCGCCGTCCTACGGCCCCGTCCCTGCCGCGTACGGGAGGAGAAGCCGCGCTGACCGAGAAGTTGCAGGATGGTCAGGGAGGTGGCCGGCAGTCATACTGGTGCCCCTTCGGAATCCCTGCAAGGAGCAGCTTTTGTCGTTCTTCGACGATGGCGAGGAGACAGCGCAGCGCCCGGCACCCCGCGCGCCTGCGCGCCCAAAACCGCGCCGTTCCCAGGCGGCGGCCGGCTCGCTGCCCCTCGATCAACACACGCTGATGGTCCGCCGTCGCATCGCCGCCGGCGTCGGCGTCGTGCTGCTGATCCTGATCATCCTGCTCGTCAACGGCTGCCTCAAAGGCCAGAAAACGCAGGCTCTGAAGGACTACAACCACGAAGTCTCGGCGCTGGCCCAGCAATTCGACGAACGCGTGTCACGCCCGCTGTTCTCCGCGCTCACGGGCGCTTCGAGCAAGTCGGCGCTGAGCGTCGAGGTCCAGGTCGACCAGCTGCGCGTGCAGGCACAGAATCTCGCTGCGCGCGCGAAGAGGCTGAGCGCGCCGGGGGAGATGTCCGGAGCCCAGAACGACCTGCTGCTGGTGTTCGACCTGCGCTCGGAAGCCGTCTCCAAGGTGGCGGCGCTGGTGCCCACCGCGCTGGGTGGTCAGGGCAAACAGGCGGTCGTGCAGATCGCCGGCGACATGGAGATCCTGCTCGCCTCCGACGTCGTCTACTCCCAGCGCGTCGCGCCGTTGATCCAACAGGCACTCGCCGACGCCGGCATCGACGGGCTGACGACGGCTCCGTCGCGCTCGCTGGCGAACATCGGCTGGCTTGAACCGGCGACCG
>JAXDGQ010000240.1:0-5714 GCA_034664965.1 Solirubrobacteraceae bacterium
CGACCGGCCGACAGATCCCGCAGGCCGCCGAGCGGGTCGATCGGCTCGCCTCCGGCGATCGGCTCGGCGATCGCGTTGACCGTGAAGTCGCGCAGAGCCAGGTCGGCCTCGAGGGATCCCTCGCGCAGACGCTCGACATCGACCTGCCATGAGGAGTCGCGCGCGCAGACCCGCCAGGCGCCGAACTGCTCGGACAGCGAAAAGCACGCCGCCCGTCCGGCCGCGCGTGCGATCGCGCGCGCGGCCTCGGCCGGGTCGCCGTCGACGACGACGTCGAGATCGGCCGTCGCACGCCCCAGCGCGCGGTCGCGGATCGCGCCGCCGACGAGCCATGCGCGGCGCCCGGCCAGAGCGGTGCGAGCTGCGTCCAGGCCGTCAGGCACGGACGCAGCGTCCAGGCCGTCAGGCATGTCGAGGCGGAAGCCAGGATCCCGCGCCCGACGAGCCCGCGGTGGCAGCCACCGGCTCGGCGAGGACGCCGTCGCGGTGGTGGACGCGCGCAACGCGCGCGGTCAGCCCGCACGTGACCTCGTAGTTGATCGTGTCCAGTCGCCGCGCGACCTCCTCCGCGGTGATCCGCTGATCGGCATCGTCGCCGATCAGCATCGCCGGCTCGCCGCGCAGGCGCTCGGCGCCCGCGTCGGCGCCGAGGTCGATCGTCACGTTGTCCATGCTCACCGTGCCGACCAGCGGGTAGCGGCGACCGGCGATCAGCACGTCGGCGTTGTTGGAGAGACCGCGCCGCCACCCGTCGCCGTAGCCGATCGGCAGCACGCCCAGGTAGGTGTCGCGCTCGGCGACGAATCGACGCCCGTAGCCAGCGCTCTCGCCGGCCCGGCACAACTTGACCTCGGCGACATACGAGCTCAGCGCCAGTGCCGGCTGCAGAGCGCGCTCGGCCGGATCGACGCCGAACGGGTCCATGCCGTAGACGGCGATCCCGCACCGCGCCATGTCGAACTGGGAGTCGGCATCGCGCAGCATCGCCGCGCTGTTGGCCGCGTGGACGATCAGCTGCGGGTGGGCCAGCTTCAGCTCGCGAGCCCAGCGCGCGAAGATGTGCAGCTGACGCGCGAAGAACCCCCCGTCATCGAGGTCGTCCGCCGTGGCGAAGTGCGTCATCAAGCCGACCGGCTGCACTCCCCGTGTGTCGCGCGCCAGCGCGAACACATGCGAGGCGAGGCCGCTGTCGCGTGTCCCCAGCCGTCCCATCCCCGAATCGAGCTTGACGTGCACGCGCCCTCCGCCCGCTTCGGCGACGGCGCGCACGTAGCGCTCGCTCCACACGACCACATCCGCGTCGGCGGCGAGCGCGTCGGCCACCTCGGCGAGGGCGAGCGCACCCATCACGAGGATCGGCACCCCGCCCACCCCTGCCTCGCGCAGCTCGCGCGCCTCCTGTGCGCCGGCGACCGCCAGCCAGCTCGCGCCGCCCGCCAGCGCGGCCTGCGCGCTGGCCGCGGCGCCGTGGCCGTATCCGTCGGCCTTCACCACGGCGCACAGCTCGGCTCCGGCGCGCAGCTCCGATCGCAGCCGCGAGCAGTTTCGCTCGATCGCCGCGACGTTCACGCTGGCCTGGGCGCGCGGCGCGTTCATGCGTCCCCCCTGCGAGCCGCAGGCAGCGACTCGATCACGTCGCTGGCGATGACGCCCTCGACCGCTCCCTGGCGGCGCGCGGCCCCGCGCCCAGCCTGGGCGTGCAGCCACACTCCCGCGCACGCCGCGGTGAACGCGTCGAGCCCTTGCGCCAGCAGCGCCGCGATCACCCCTGTGAGCACATCGCCCGTGCCAGCCGTAGCGAGCGCCGGACTGCCCCCCTGGCTGACCGCGACATGGCCGTCGGCTGCGGCGATGAGGGTGTCGTCGCCCTTGAGCACGACCACCGCGCGCGCCTGCTCGGCGGCGGCGCGGGCGTGGCGCAGGCGCTCGCGCTCGATCTGCCGGCTGTCGAGCTCCAGCAGCCTCGCCAGCTCGCCGGCGTGCGGCGTCAGCACCGTTGCCTTGCTCCTGGCTGCGAGATCGCCCAGGCGCCCGGCGTGCGCGTTCAAGCCGTCGGCGTCGAGCACCATGGGCGCGTCAGCATCGCGCGCGAGCTCGCGCGCGAAGGCAAAGGCGCCGCTGGTGCGACCCAGGCCAGGTCCGAGCGCCAGCGCTCCGCCGGGCCGGATGCCCTCGATCACACCCTCCGCGGCAGTCGCGTCGAAGGCGCCGTCGTCATCGGCCAGCCCGCGCGTCATCAGCTCGGGCGTGCCAGCGCCGGCGATCACGTCCTGCAGCGAGCGCGGAACGCACGCCGTCACGTAGCCGGCGCCCGCGCGCATGCTCGCCCGCGATGCCATACACGGCGCGCCGGCCAGGCCGCGCGAGCCACCCGCCACGACCACCTGGCCGGAGGCGAACTTGGTCGACTCCGCGTCGCGTCGCGGCAGGCGCTCGCGCACGGAGTCCGCGATCAAGCCGATCGTCGCGGTCATCGGCGCTCCGCGGGGGATGCCGATATCGACCGTGTGGACGTCGCCGGCGTAGGTCTTGCCGGGTCTGATCCACAGTCCGGGCTTGGCGGCGTGAAAGGTCACCGTCACCGCCGCACGCACGGCGCTGCCCGCGACGACCCCGGTCGACGCGTCGACGCCGCTGGGCACGTCGACCGCCACGACCGGTGCGGCCGAGGCGTTGAGCGCCTCGATCGCCGTCGCGGTGGGGCCGTGGGGCTCGCCGGCGAACCCGGTCCCCAGCAGCGCATCCACGGCCACCGCCGCGCCCGCGATCGCCGGCATGCCGTCGGCAAGCGACACGGGCGCCTCGCCGGGCAGCCGGCGGAGGTTCTCGGCGGCGTCGCCGGAGAACTCCTCCAGCGGCGCGACGCACACTACCGTGACCTCCCGCCCGGCCTCGCGCAGCTGGCGTGCGGCGACCAGCCCGTCGCCGCCGTTGTTGCCCTTGCCGCAGACCACCGCCGCGGGGCCGTCGGCGCAATGAACCTCGACGGCGCGGGCGACGGCCGCGCCCGCGCGCTCCATCAGCTCGAGGCCGGGCACGCCCTGCTGGCCGGTCTTCGATCGGTCGATCGCCCAGCGGTCGATCGCGCGCATCGTCTCCGCGTCGGGCAGCGCGATCAGCCAGTCGGGCAGGGCGTCCACGAAAAGCGATGCTAGATGGTCGGCGCTGGCCGCCGCGAGCGGTCGGCAGGCGCCGCGCCGGGCGGCTACTCGACGGTGACCGTCTTGGCCAGATTGCGCGGCTGGTCGACGTTCAGTCCGCGATTGCGCGCGATCGCGTAGGCGAGCAGCTGCAGCGGGATGACAGCGAGGATCGGCTGCAGCATCCAATCTGTCGCCGGCACGGCGACACTGGCGTCGACGTGCGCGTCGACGACGCCATCTCCGACTGTGGTGACCGCGATCACGTGAGCCCCCCGGGCGCGAGCCTCCTGGATGTTTGAGACGAGCTTGTCGAGCACGGGCGAGCGGGTGGCCACGCAGACGACCGGGGTCGCCTCGTCGAGCAGCGCGATCGGGCCGTGCTTCATCTCACCAGCCGCGTAAGCGTCGGTGGAGATATAGGAGATCTCCTTCAGCTTCAGCGCGCCCTCCAGCGCGACCGGCAGACCGACGTGGCGGCCGATGTAGAAGAAGAAGTCGGCCTTCCAGCAGGTCTCGGCGATCGCGTCTATTTCCGGCTCACAGCTGTCGATCAGCTCGTCGATGCTGTGAGGCAGGCGCTTGAGCTCGGCGACGAGCTCGGCGATCCGCTCGGGCGCCAGCGTGCCGCGCAGCTCGGCCAGGCGCAGGGCGAGCAGATACATCACGGCGACCTGGCAGACGAACGTCTTGGTGGCCGCGACGCCGATCTCCAGGCCGGCGCGCGTGTACAGAACGCCGTCGGCGTCGCGCGTGGCCTGCGACCCGCGCGTGTTGGTGATCGCCAACACCGTCGCGCCGCGCTCGCGCGCCAGGCGCATGGCGGCGAGCGTGTCGGCGGTCTCGCCCGATTGGGAGATGCCGATCACCAGGTCGCCAGGTCCGACGACGGGATTGCGGTAGCGATACTCCGAGGCGATGTCCATCTCGACCGGCACGCGTGCCCACTCCTCGATCGCGTAGCGGCCGATCAGGCCGGCGTGGTAGGCCGTGCCGCAGGCGACCACGACGATCCGCTCGACGCCGGCAAGGAGCGCCTCGTCCAGCGCATCCTGCTCGTCGAGATCGACGCCGTCCCCGCGCGCGGTGCGATCGAACAGCGTGTCGGCGACCGCGTCTGCCTGTTCGTGGATCTCCTTGAGCATGAACGTGTCATAGCCGCCCTTCTCGGCGGTCTCCTGGTCCCAGTCGACGGTCTCCAAGGCGCGCTGCACCTCCTCGCCGGAGGCGTCGGTGATCTGCACGCCCTGCGGGCGCAGCAGCACGATCTCGCCGTTCTCCAGGTACTGGATCTGACGGGTCTCGGCGAGAAAGCCCGGGACGGCGGAGGCAACGAACTGCTCGCCCTCGCCGCGGCCGATGATCAGCGGACACTCCTTGCGCGCCCCTACCAGCAGCTCGGGCTCGTCCAGGCTCATCGCGACGAACGCGTAGTGGCCCTCGAGCTCGGCGTATGCGGCGCGCACGGCCTCGGCCAGGTCGTCGACGTAGTGCGCCGCGATCAGGTGGGCGATCACCTCGGCGTCAGTCTCCGACGTGAATACGCTGCCGTCGGCCGTCAGGCGCTCCTTCAGCACCATGTAGTTCTCGACGATCCCGTTCACCACGACGTGCACGCGGTCGCGGCTGTCGGAGTGCGGGTGCGCGTTCTCCTCGCTCACGCGCCCGTGCGTGGCCCAACGCGTGTGGCCGATCCCCGTGGTGGCCGGACGGGGCGCGACGGCGACCGAGCCGTTGCTGGCGGCCAGCGCTTCTTCGCCGCCGAGCTTGGCCTGCAGCGCGCTCAGGTTGCCCACCGCCCGGACGGCCTCGATGTGGCCGTCGGCGATCACCGAGATGCCTGCCGAGTCATAGCCGCGGTACTCGAGCTTGCTCAGGCCGGCGAGCAGCAGGTTTCTGGCGGGGCGCCCGCCGACGTAGCCAACGATGCCGCACATCGAATCGAAGATACCAGCGCCTGGAGGCCCGGCTGGCCCTGCACGAGCGCAGCCGGGGGCTCGTGTACGGCGCGCATGCTCAGCCGAGACGGGCTTGCACGAGTGCCACCAGGCGATCGCACACCCTCTGGGCCTCCTCGTCGCTCGGCGCCTCGACCATCACGCGCACGAGCGGCTCGGTCCCGCTTGGGCGCACGAGCACCCTGCCGCGCCCCTCCAGCTCGCGCTCGGCGGCGCCGATCGCCTGCTTTAGGTCCTCGGCGCCGTGCAGCGCGTCACGATCGCGCACGCGCACGTTGACCAGTCGCTGTGGCAGCTTGGCCATCGCACCGCGCTCGGCCAGGTCTCCACCGGCGAGCGCCTCCAAGGTCAGGAGCGCGCTGGCGATGCCATCACCGGTGCGGTTGAAGCCCATCTCGATGATGTGACCGGACTGCTCGCCGCCGAGCATCCAGCCGCGCGCGCGAAGCTCCTCCAGGACATAGCGGTCGCCGACGCTGGTGATCGCCACCGCGACGCCCGCCCGCTCCATCGCCGAGTGAAAGCCGTAGTTGGTCATCACCGTCACCGCCACGCCGTCGCCGTTGAGCCGCCCCGTCCGGCGCAGGTGCAGCGCCGCCAGCGCGAGCAGCTCATC
>JAXDGQ010000241.1:0-3045 GCA_034664965.1 Solirubrobacteraceae bacterium
TGTGATCAAGATCACACAGATGCCCACGAAAGGCGAGCAACATGGTGAGCGTACCCGCAGTACTGCATCATCCCTCCTCCCTCGAAACGGCCCGCTTCCCCGGCGGGTCGTTTCATTTAAGGCGGAGGGGCTCGGTACTTACACCTAGGCCTCGACGACCGCCGACGGGCGGTCGGAGATCGCTGCGAGCACTCGCTCGCCGATGCGCTCGGCCGTGAAGCCGATCTCCTCGTGCAGCAGCGCCGGCTTGCCGTGGGTGACGTAACGGTCGGGCAGACCGACGCGCAGGATGCGAGGCGTCGCGCCAGCCTCGTTGAGCGTCTCCCACACGGCTGAGCCGAAGCCTCCGGCGAGCACCCCCTCCTCGACGGTGACGAGCAGATCGTGCTCGGCGGCGAGCTGTGCCATCAGGCCGGCGTCGATCGGCTTGGCAAAGCGCGCATCGACGACGGTGACCGAGATGTCGCGGCCGGCCAGGTCCTGAGCGGCCGCGAGCGCCTTGCCGACGCCGCTGCCGTAGCCGATCAGCGCGACTCGCCGGCCGGCCGTTTCGCCGGCACCGCCTTCGCGCAGGATCTCGCCGGTGCCGATTGCGATCGCGCGCGGCTCGTGCGGTATCGGCACGCCCACGCCTTCGCCACGCGGGTAGCGCATGGCGATGGGACCGTCGAACATGAGCGCCGTGCGGAGCATGTGCACGAGCATCGCCTCGTCGCGCGGCGCCATCAGCACGATGTTCGGCAGGCAGCGCAGGTAGGCGATGTCGAACGCGCCGTGGTGGGTTGGGCCGTCGTCGCCGACCAAGCCGGCGCGGTCCATCGCGAAGACGACGTTGAGCTTCTGCAGGCACACGTCGTGCACGATCTGGTCATAGGCGCGCTGCAGGAACGTCGAGTAGATGGCGGCGACCGGCTTGACCCCCTCCAGCGCCAGGCCGGAGGCGAACAGGATCGCCTGCTGCTCGGCGATGCCGACATCGAAGTAGCGCTCGGGCATCGCCTTCTGCAGGATGCTCAGACCAGTGCCGGAGTTCATCGCCGCGGTGATCCCGACCACGCGCGCGTCGCGTTCGCACTCGCGCACGAGCGCCTCTCCGAAGACCTGCGTGTACTGCGGCACCGGTGCCTTGGCGGGCTTGGCCGTGAGGCGGTCCTTGCGCGGCGCTGCGCTCGCCGGCAGTCCGTTGACGATCGACTTGGGCTTTGCGGCATGCCACTCCTCCATGCCCTCCAGGCCGCCGTCCTCGGCCGGTGCAAAGCCCTTGCCCTTGACGGTGGCGATGTGCACGACCACCGGCCGTTCGGCCGCCAGCGCCTCTCTCAGCGCCTCTCTCAGCGCGCGCACGTCGTGCCCGTCCACCACGCCCATGTATGCCCAGTCGAGCTCCTCCCACCACAGGCCAGGCGCCCAGAAGGCCTTGATCGACTCCTTCAGCTGCGGCCCGAGGCGCTCGAATGCCGAGCCGATCCCGCCGGGCAGGCGCGTCAGCCCGCCCTCGACCTCGGCGCGCGCGTGCCAAAGCTTCGGATTGAGGCGCACGCGGTTGAAGTAGCGCGACAGCGCACCGACGTTCGGGGCGATCGACATGCCGTTGTCGTTGAGCACGACGACGATCGGCGTACCCAGCCCGCCGGCCTGGCCGATCGCCTCGAAGGCCACGCCGCCGGTCATCGCGCCGTCGCCGATGACCGCGACGACCTTGCCCTCCTGGCCGTGCGCTCCCTCGCCGCCGAGGTGGCGCATGCCCTCCTTCAGCCCCACCGCGTAGCCGATCGACGTCGAGGCGTGGCCCGCGCCCATGATGTCGTGCTCGGACTCTTCGCGCGAGCAGAACGGCGCGATGCCGCCGTACTGGCGAATCGTCGGCAGACGGTCGCGACGGCCGGTGAGGATCTTGTGCGGGTAGGCCTGGTGGCCGACATCCCAGAGGATCTTGTCCTTCGGCGACTCCAGCAGCGAGTGCAGCGCGACGGCCAGCTCGCACGTGCCGAGGTTCGCGCCGAAGTGGCCGCCGATCTCGCCGACCGTGTCGATGATGTGCTTGCGCACCTCCTGGGCGACCGTCGCCAGCTGCAGATCGGACAGGCCGTGGAGATCGGCGGGACCGTCGATCGCATCGAGCAGGCGCGCGGGCTTCTCGGCGTGCTCGCCCTCGCTCGGCTTTGGCTTGCGGCTCATGTTCGCCTCATGACGTTCGCGTGTAGATGAAGTCCGTGATCTGCTGCAGCTCGCCCGTGGCCGAACGCTCCGCGCCAGCGCCCGCTGCCCCTGCTGCGACCGGCGATCGTTGCGCCGCCTCGGCTAGCGCCTGCAGCGCCGTCTCGTGCGATTGCGCCGCCAGCTCCCGGGCGCGGTCCATCCCAAACTCGCTGACGTATGTCCGCTTGCCATGACGCTCGTCGCTTCCCCGCGGCTTTCCGAGGGCATCGTCTGTGCCGGTTACGTCGAGTATGTCGTCGACGATCTGAAACAACACGCCCAACTCGGTGGCAAAACGACGGAAAGGATTCATCGCGGGTCCGTCCGCAACTCCTCCCAACAGTAGTACGCACAGCACCGACGCACCGATCAGACGTCCGGTCTTCAGCTCGTGCAGCCGGCGCAGCGCCGCGGGGCCAGACGGCGTGTCCGGGCTGACGTCGGCATACTGGCCGCCGACCATGCCGTTGACGCCGGTCGCCGCCGCGAGCTCGGCCGCCGCGAGCAGCACTCGCTCGGGCTCTGAGCGTTGCAGCGTGAGCAGGTGGCGAAAGGCCTCCGCGTAGAGGCCGTCGCCGGCCAGGATGGCGACGTCCTCGCCGAACTTGACGTGGCACGTCGGCTGACCGCGGCGCAGCTCGTCGTCGTCCATCGCCGGCAGGTCGTCGTGGATCAGCGAGTAGGTATGGATCAGCTCCAGCGCGGCTGCCAGCGGCATGACCTCGCCGGGCTCCAGGCCCACGGCCCGGGCGGTCGCAAGCGCGAGCACGGGGCGGATGCGCTTGCCCCCGGCGAGCAGCGAGTAGCGCATCGCCTCCTCCAGCCCGGCCGTCAGCGCCTCCTCGG
>JAXDGQ010000242.1:0-6182 GCA_034664965.1 Solirubrobacteraceae bacterium
CACCAGTCGCTCGGCGTCTGCGGGGGCCTGCGCGTGCTGAACGATCCAGTCGGTCGCCCCGCGCTCGTGCAGCTCGGCGAGGTAGGCCACCATCCGCTCGAAGGCGCGCTCGCGGGTGCGCACGCGCCCCACGGGGGCGATCTCGGTGCCGAAGGTGAGGATCGGCTTGAGCTTCAAGGCCGTTCCCACCATCGCCTGCGCAGCGCCGATGCGCCCGCCGCGGCGCAGGTACTCCAGCGTGTCCAGGCAGAACCAGATGTCCAGGCCCTCGCGCGCCTGTCGGACGAGAGCGACGAGCGCGTCCAGGCTCGCCCCACGCTCTGCGGCCTCGGCCGCGAGCAGCACCAGGCAGCCCAGACCGCCGGCGCCGGTCTGGCTGTCGAACACCTCCACACGTCCGGCGTGCCCGGCCTCGTCAACCAGGCGGGCCGCTTCGCGCGCGCTCTGACAGGTTCCCGACAGGCCGCTTGCAAGATGGATCGAGAGGACGTCTCGCCCTGCGCTGACCAGCGGCTCGAAGCAGGCCAGGAAGTCGCCCGCGGACGGCTGGGAGGTCGTCGGCAGGCTCGCCGAGCTGTGCAGCTGCGCGTAGAACGCGTCGAGGTCGGAGTAGTCGCGCTCGGGGCGAAGCTCGCCGTCCCAGCCGACGTACAGGCTCACTTGATGTATCTGCCAGCGCTCGATCAGCCGATCGGGCAGGTAGGGGGTGCTGTCGGTGACGATCGCCGTGCCGGCGGGCGTGGACGGTCGAGGATCTGCGGATGCGCTGCTCATGAAGGCGGAATCCTACGGTCGCGCGGCCTCCGGCGCTGCGGCCCGCCGCCTGCCGGCGATGGCGGGGCGCGCCTAGCGGATCAGCCGGTCCAGCCGCGAGGCGGCGACCGTCTCGCGCAGAGTCTCCAGCGCGTCGTGCGCGGGGCGCCAGCGAAGCTCGCGCCGGGCCTTCGCAGTGTCCATGATCACCGGCTCGCGAAACGCGCTTATCCACTGTGCCTGAGCCGGCAGGAAGCCCAGTCGGCCGATCGTCTCGGCGACGACGTCGACGGCGAGCTCGGGCACGGGTATCGAATACCACCCGAGCTCCTGCGCGAGCTGCTTGACGGTCAACTGGCCGGGGCCCGCGAGGTTGTAGACGCCCGGCGAGCCACGGCCGAGGACCGCGGCTCGCATCGCCGCTGCGACGTCGTCGCGGTGCACGAGCTGGAAGGGCACGCCCGGATCGGGTAGCACGGGGCGGAGAATCGGCACGCCGTCGAGCAGGCGCGACACCGGTCCCGGCAGGCGGTCGGAGATCTGCGTGTAGGGGAGGTTGTCGATCAGCATCGGCGCGCCGCGCCCGGCGACGATGCACGGGCGAAAGACGTAGGCGTCGGTGGAGCTGCCCGCGAGCGTCTCGCTCAGCAGCGCCTCGACCTCCGCCTTCTGCGCGGAGTAGTAGTGGCTGTCGGTCCCGCGCGCCGGGACGTCCTCGGTGAGCGGCTGCGGATTGTCGCTGTGGTAGCCGTAGGCGGCGACCGAGGAGGCGTAGACCAGGCGCTTGGCGCCCGCCTGCACCGATGCCTCAAACACGTTGCGCGAACCTTGCAGGTTGACCGCCCGGCTCTCCTCGGGGCCGCCCATGATGATGAACGCCAGGTGCACGACGACGTCGGCGCCGCTCACCAGGGCGTCCACGGCCTCGCGATCGAGGACATCGCCGCGCCGGTAGAAGACCTTCTTCCAGCCATGCTCGGTGGGGTCAAACGGCTTGCGGGCCATGCCCAGCACGCGCTGCACCTCGCGCGAGCGCTCCAGCGCGCCCACGACAGCCTGGCCGATCTCCCCGGTCGGTCCGGTCACCGCGACGGTGAGCCCGCGCGAGGTTGTCGTGCGTGGCGCCATGCGCCCTTTCTATCGCACTGCCCGGTCCGGCGTGGATCGCCCCAAGGCCGCGGGGAGGGCGCGGGCTCGCGTCGAGTCGCGGTCGGGCGTGTCGCGGCCGCGCCGTGGACCCGTACGCTTGAGTCGTGCCCGCATTGCTCGCGTCAGCCTCGATCGGCGACAGCATCACGACGTTCTTCGACGCCGTAGGTCAGTTCTTTTCGGACCTCGCGGCCGTGCACTGGGGGACGCTGGTGCTCGGCCTGGCGTTCTTCGGCCTGAACCTCACACTTCGCTCGCGCGGGTTCTTCCACAGCCTGCGCGCGGCCTACCCGGCCGTGCGCTTTCAATGGCGGCGGATCTGGGGCGCGTACTTCGCCGCGGTCGGATTCAACAACGTCGTTCCGGCGCGCGGGGGCGACGTGATCAAGCTGTTCCTCACGCGTTCCTCGATTCCCGGCTCGACCTATCCGACGGTCGCCGCCGCCTTCTTCGTCGAGTCGATCTTCGACGCGACCGTCGGCATCTTCGTGCTGATCTACGCGTTCAGTCAGGGCGTCTTCCCCAAGCCGCCAGACTTCTCCAAACTCAGCGCGTTCGAAATCTCATATCTGGCCCAGCACTTCCGGCTGACGCTGTTCCTGATCACCGCGCTGGCCGTCGCCGGCCTCGTCGCCTTCGCCGTGCTGTCGGTGCGCGTCAAGGCCTTCTGGGCCCGCGTGCGCCAGGGCGTGACGATCCTCAGCGATCGCCCGCGCTATCTGCGCGAAGTCGTCTCTCTGCAGGTGCTCGCCTGGCTGTGCCGGTTCGCCGCCTTCTGGTTTCTGCTCGACGCCTTCGGCGTCGGCGGCTCGGTGCAGAACGTGCTGCTCGTGTTCGGCGTCAATCAGGTGGCCGGGGCCGTGCCCTTCACTCCCGGTGGCGCCGGCGTGCAGCAGGCGCTGCTCGTGAAGGTCTTCGCCGGCAGCGCCTCGACGGCGGTGGTCGCGGCCTACTCGGTCGGGCAGCAGATCGCGATCGCCGCGTTCACTGCCATCGTCGGTCTCGGCGCGGTCGTGTTCATCTTTCGCTTCCGCTCCTTCAAGGAGGTCATCACCGCCGGGCGCGCCTCGCGCGAGGCCGAGCGACAGGCCGAGCGAGAGGGCGACCCGCCGGCCCAGGACGCACAGGCCCACGAGCGGTCCTCGTCGCCCGAGGCGCCTGGCTCGCGCGGTCTCCGCGCGCGCTACTGAATGACGCGGGCGCGCAGGGCCGCCAATGGAGCGTTGAATGACGCGGGCGCAGGGCCGCTAATGGAGCGTTGCGCTGCTGAAGCCGGGCGCCACTGACGCCACGAGGGCTACTGCAGCCCCGCCCGCGCCTCGCGCACGAGCGTGACCGCCTCGGGGAAGACAAGCGCCATCACCGTGCGGATCTGTTCGGCCTGCGCCTCGGCGTTTCCCTGCAGGTTGATCCGCTGCACCGCCGCGACGGTCATGTCCACGGCGAGCTTGATCGCGTTGTCCGCCCAGGCCAGTTTCTGCTGGCCCTGCATCTGCTCTGCGAACTCCGCCAGACGCCGCTGCAGCTCCTCCGGATCTCCGAACAGGTCTCCCAGACCGCCGCTCTCCATGCGCTCATCATAGACTGGCCTGCTCGATGCCCAGCAACAGCGAGATCAAGGAGCAGGTAGCCCGCGAGACCGAGCGGCGCAATCGGCTGGCCGTGCCCGCCTTCGCTGGAGGCATCCTGTATTTGCTGAGCGGGATCATCACCGCCTCGACGCTCAACGGCGCCCCGTCGGTTGGGCTGCTGCAGGGGTTGGCGCCGGCGCTGTCGGGCGTAGCCAACCCGATCGTCAGCCCGCGCGCGGCGGAAGTCAAATTCTTCAGCCACCACGCCACGTCGCTGATCGCCGCGAGCGTGCTCGCCGCGATCGCCATCGCCGCGCTGACGCTCGTCCTGCTGCTGCTCGTCGACGCCACGCGTTTTCGCCGCCCGCAGACCTGGGCGGCCGCGCGGCCGCTGATCCTCGTCGGGGGCATCGGTCTGGCGATCATCAGCGTCGGCCATCAGGCGGTGCTGGCCGTCGAAACGCACAAGTTCGCCGTCGGCCACGATTTCTCCAATCACGCCGTCGACAACGCGCTGACCAAGGGCACGGCCAACGTGATCACGCAGTACCTCGACCTGCTCGCCGGGCTCTCCGTCGCCGTGGCGATGATCGTGATCATGGTCAACGCCATGCGCGTCGGACTCGTCACCCGCTGGATGGGCGTCCTGGGCATCTTCACGGGCATCCTCATCTTCCTGCCGATCGGCGGAGCGACGCTCGAGGTCGTCCCGGCCTTCTGGCTGGTCGCGATGGGCATCCTGTACATGGGCAAATGGCCCAACGGCCAGCCGCCCGCGTGGGAGGCCGGCGAGGCTCGCCCGTGGCCGACGCGCGCGCAGATGCGCGAAGCGGCCACCGGACCGCAGCCGGCGCTCGCCACCGGCGGCGACGTGACGCCCGCCCCCACCAAGCCCAGCTCGGGCCGCACCTCGCGCAAGCGCCGGCGCGGCTCACGCGGCTGATCCGTCGCGCAGGCAGACGTCGCCCACGCTCGGCGCGCCGGTGGCAGAATGGCCGCCGGGAGTCCGGACTCGAGCGAGAGGAGCAGCGATGTCGACCGAATCAGATACCGCACCACCGGGTGGGGCGCTCGATGACGAGCTCGCAGCACTGCTCGACGTCGAGAAGTTCGACCCGCCCGCCGAGTTTCGCGAACACGCGCTGCTGAACGACCCCGCCGTCTATGAGCGTGCCGCCGAGGATCCCCAGGGGTGGTGGGCCGCCCAAGCAGAGGAGCTCGACTGGTTTCAGAAGTGGACGCGCGTTCTCGACGACGACGATCCGCCGTTCTACAAGTGGTTCACGGGCGGCATGCTCAACGTCTCCTACAACTGCCTCGACCGTCACGTGATCTCCGGGCGCGGCGACCGCGTGGCGTTTCACTGGCGCGGCGAGGAGGGCCAGGAGCGCGACATCACCTACGCCGAGCTGCTGGCCTCCGTCGAAGCTTTCGCCAGCGCGCTGAAGGACCAGGGCGTGCGCAAGGGGGACGTCGTCGGCATCTACCTGCCGATGATCCCGGAGGTGGTCATCGCGATGCTCGCGTGTGCGCGCATCGGCGCGCCGCACAACGTCGTCTTCGGGGGCTTCTCGGCCGAGGCCGTGCGCGAGCGCATGGAGTTCTCCGAGGCCAAGCTGCTGGTCACCGTCGACGGCGCCGCGCGCAAGGGTAAGACCGCGCCGGTCAAGGATCGCGTGGACGAGGTCATGGGCGACCTGGCCACGCTGGAGACGATCGTCGTCGTCCGCAACTCTCAGATCGAGTGCCAGATGCAGGCGCCTCGCGACGTCTACTACGACGAGATCGTCGCCGCGGCCGACCCGGCATGCCCGCCAGAGCCACTTGACGCAGAGCACCCGCTGTTCATCCTCTACACGTCCGGCTCGACGGCCAAGCCGAAGGGCATCCTGCATACGACCGGCGGCTATCTCACGGGGGTCTCGGCGACGCACCGCTACGTGTTCGACCTGCATCCCGAGTCGGACGTCTACTGGTGCGCCGCCGACGTAGGCTGGGTCACCGGGCACTCCTACATCGTCTACGGGCCCCTCGCCAACGGCGCGACGTCGATCATGTGGGAGGGTGCGCCCGACTATCCAGCGAAGGACATCTGGTGGGAGATCGTCGAGCGCTACGGCGTGACGATCCTCTACTGCGCCCCCACCGCCATCCGCGCATGCATCAAGTGGGGCCCGGATTGGCCGCGCAAGCATGACCTGTCGAGCCTGCGGCTGCTCGGCTCGGTCGGCGAGCCGATCAATCCGAAGGCGTGGCTCTGGTACCACAAGGTGATCGGCTCAGAACGCTGTCCGATCGTCGATACCTGGTGGCAGACCGAGACCGGAGCAATCATGATCACGCCGCTCCCCGGCATCACCGAGACCAAGCCCGGTTCCGCGACGCATCCCTTCCCGGGCGTGTTCGCCGAGGTGCGCGACGAGTCCACCGGCGAGCCGATCGAGGAGGGCCAGGGCCTGCTCGTGCTCACGCATCCGTGGCCGTCGATGCTGCGCACGCTGTACAAGGAGCCCGATCGTTTCATCGAGACCTACTTCCAGCGCTTCGGCAGGGAGACCTATCTGGTGGGGGACGCCGCGCGACGCGACTCCGACGGATACCTGTGGGTGATCGGGCGCATCGACGACGTGGTCAACGTCTCCGGGCACCGACTCTCCACAGCCGAGGTCGAGTCGGCGATCGTCGCCCACCCCGATGTGGCGGAGGCGG
>JAXDGQ010000243.1:0-3395 GCA_034664965.1 Solirubrobacteraceae bacterium
CGAACGTCATGCTGAGCACGCCGATCAGTGCCGCTGCGCCGAGCCGCGCGGTGCCGGTCGCGGCGGACAGCAGGACGGCCAGCCCCAGCGCCGTCGCGACGGCTGCGGCGAGGGCGAGGAGCACTCCGATCAGCGTGGCCCCGTCTACGAACAGGATGCCGGCCCAGCCGGCGAGGAGCGCTCCGACGGCGACAGCCGTGAGCGGTACGGCGATCCGCCGGAGCGCCTGCCGCGAGAGCCGGCGCGCGGCCACGCCGGACAGCGCCAGCGCGAGTGCTCCGGCGGCCAGCCAGGGCCAGAGCGGTGGCCGGATGGCATGCCATTCGCTGCCCTTGAGCCTCGCACCATGGGCATCCACGATCAGCGGGATCGACCAGCCGGTGACCCGTCGTGGCTGCGACGAGGAATCCGACACGTGCGGCAGCGGGCGCAGGCGACTCTCATGCCAGGCGAACACGTGTCCGCCACCGACGCGCCGCCAGCGCGCCGCCGCTGCGACGACCGCATCGGCGCTCGCGATCACCCGGGCGCTCACGGCCGTCGGCGACGCGAGGTTCGCCTCGACACCGGCCGACGAGAAGCGCAGAAATGGTTCGTGCTCCACGCCCAGCACGACGACCACGCGCCCGGGCGGTACGCGCAGCTCGAGACGCTGATCGCTTCCGAGGACGCGTGCGACGAGTCCCGGGGCGGGAGGTCGGAAGCCCTCGATGCGCGCTTCGTAGTCCGTCGACAGGGCGGGTGATGCGTGTGCCACCGCGGTTGCCGGCAGCATCAATGCCGCCACCGCGGCAACCAGCCAGCCGCATAGGCGACGAGTCGACCTCGCGCGAATCAGGCACGCCGTGACCTCCACCACGCACCTATCGGCATGCGGACGTACGCGCTCGATCTCGCAACCGAGCGGCGTGCTCCCGTCGTCGCGATCCGGTCTCGACTCAGCTGTCGATGTCGCGGCGCTGGAAGACGACCGCGGCGGCGATCAGCGGTGGGATGGCGTAGAGGATGGAGATCCACAGGCAGCGGACGATCACGCCCCAGTCCGTCGGGGTGTCGAAGAAGCCGTGCCAGGCGGTGAACTGGTTGACGAGCAGGTATGGCCGGATCCCGCTGACCGCGCCCACGCTCGAGAGGCCCTGGAGCGCGAGCGTGTAGAGCAGCGTGCCGACGACGCTGGCCACGCTATTGCGCGTGACGACGGAGTGGAAGAGGCCGAAGGCGGCGACGGCGATGAACGGCGCGAGGTCGAGCGCGAACGCCGCGAGCGTGAGGCCGAGTCCGTCCAGCGTGGAGACGCGCCTCCCGGAGGCGTTCGTGAGCGGGTGGAAGCCCCACAGGATGCCGCCGGCCAGTTCGCCGACGACGGTGAATGCGAGCAGCGTGGCGATCAGGTATGTGACGACTGCGAGCGCCTTGCCGGCCAGCACGTGACCGCGACGCAACGACCGCACCAGGATCGTCTTCAGTGTCCCAGCGGCGTCCTCGCTCGCGACGATGTCGCCCGCCACCAGCGCGGCCAGGAGCGCAGGGCCGATGACCGTCAGCTCGTCCAGCGTGACGGGGGCGATCGAGAGGCCGGTGTGTCTGAGATTCGCGCCGAGTGCGTCGGCGTACGCCCCGTCGTTCGGTGTCACGGCCGAGATGTCGATCGAGACGAGGAAGAACAGCGGCACCAATGCTGCGGCGGCGAAGCCGAGCCACGCGCGCTTCTGCGCCAGCAGCTTGCGAAGCTCCCAGCCATAGGCCACGAGCACCCCGCCGAGGGTGTCGGTCGCAGGCTCCGGTCGACGCGCCGGGACGGGCTGGCGGCTGATGCTCATCGTTCCATCTCCCGGGTCGGAGCAGCGGGTTCTGTGAGCCGGAAGAAGAGCCGCTCGAGGCTCTCCTCCTCGCGGGTGAGGGAGAGGATCCCGAGCCCCGCATCGGCGAAGGCGCGAGTCAGCGCTGGGCTGTCGGCCTCGTCCATCTCGAAGCTGAGCTCGCCGCCCAGCTCGCGCAGCTCGCGGACCACAGCGAGCCGCTCGCAGAGCACGCGTGCGGCGCCCGGGTCGCTCGCGCGGAGGCGGTAGCGCGCGCCTGCGGCGTTGTGCAGCTCGCTGAGCGAGCCGTCGTAGACGATGCGCCCGGCACTGATGACGGCAACGCGGGTGCAGACCTCCTCGACCTCGGCCAGCAGGTGGCTGGAGAGCATGATCGTGATGCCATCGGCCGCCAGGCGCCGGATGAGGTCGCGGAGGTCGCGAAGTCCCGCGGGGTCGACTCCGTTGGCCGGTTCGTCGAGGATCAGAAGCCGTGGCCGGCGTACCAGGCAGGAGGCGATCCCCAGGCGCTGGCGCATCCCCTGCGAGTACTCCTCCACGCGATCGTCGGCCCGGTCGCCCAGTTCGACGAGGTCGAGCACCTCGTCGATCTCCGCGCGCCCGACGCCCTGGCGATCGAAGGCGCACAGGAGCTCCAGGTTGCGGCGGCCGGAGAGGTAGGGATACAGCCGCGGCTCCTCGATGATCCCCGCAACTCCCTCGAGTGCGCGCACGACATCGACGGCCGGATCGCGTCCGAACAGGCGAATCGAACCTGCGTCGGCGTGGATCAACCCGAGCAGCATCCGTAGCGTGGTCGTCTTTCCGGCGCCGTTCGGTCCGAGGAACCCGAGCACGTCTCCGCTGCCGACGGTCAGGTTCACCCCGTCGACGACCGCGACGGCTCCGTACCGTTTGGTCAGGTCGCGAACGCTGACCGGATCGCCCCGGCCGGTGGAAGGCCGGGCGAGGACTGCTTGCGTCTCATTCATCGAAGAGCTCCTCGAAGGAAACGGGCGTCGCGGCACGCTAGACCACTCGTATTGGAATCCCGTGAGGCAGCGGCCTCGGCGCGGTCATCGGCCAGCTCTCGAGGCGAGCCGGGACCGGCCGGAGTCAGTCGCTCCCGATCGCGGCCTTCACCTCGCCGAGGGCGGCCTGCTCCGCATCGCTGACGTTCACCCCGTGCTCGCGGTGGGCGTTCGCGACGTCCTCGGCGACCTCGATCACGAACGCGCGGTACGCGTCGACCTCGCCGCTCGTCGCCTTCTGCCCGAGGAGCTCGATGGCCTCGCTGAGATGACCGAGCCCGGCCTCCTTCAGCTCTTCCGGAGAGTGGTAGCGGGTGCGGTCGAGCGCGGGCTTCGCGCTCACGATCTCGTCCACGAGCTCACTCTGGCCAGGCTGCTTGCGCGCGTCCAGATATGCCCGCGTGATCGCGAACGTCTCGCGGAACGTCCCTCCGCGTTGCGCCGTGAGCACGATCATGCCGGCGGTCGTGGGCCCGTGCACGACGGTGTCCCACTCCGCTTCCGTGAAATCTGCCTTCCCGGTCACCGTGCCTCCTCGGTCGACGTGAGTGCCTCTGCGCCAGGC
>JAXDGQ010000244.1:0-7017 GCA_034664965.1 Solirubrobacteraceae bacterium
GTGACCGTCAGGGCGACGCGTGACGGATACCGCGCGGAGCTTTCGCTGGGCTCGGTCGAGGAGGCGATCGAGCTGGCAAGGCGGCTGCGCCCGCGCGCAATACCCGGTCTGCTGGAGCATTCCAGATAGCGGAAGCATCCTGATGGAGGCGGCGTCAGCGACTTCGCGCGCAATGACGTATTGCCTTCCAGCAGAGCCGGGGACGCAGCACCCGCCGCCTCGCCGGCGAGAGCCTCCGCGCTGACCGTAGCCTCCATCTCGATGCGTCGAGCATCGCCCCCAACCGCCTAGCCGTCCGGCCCGAGGGCTGACGGTAAGATGGCCCAGCGATGCGACGTCCTTCGGCCCACAGTGATTCATCGATGTTCCATGCGAGGCGCCCCGCGTCCGCAGGTGTGCCCGAGATAACCGTCGCAATTGGCGCGGGCGATTAGCTCAGATGGTTAGAGCGCTTCTCTGATAAGGAAGAGGTCCCAGGTTCGAGTCCTGGATCGCCCATCGGCCTTACGGCGTGAGTTGAAAGGGATCTGGGCCTGTGGAGTTGAACGCCTCGATGGCGCGGCGATGGAGTTCGACGTTCTCCTGCGACATCGCCTACCCAAGGCCCGCGGCTCGAAGGGCATCTTCCGGCCCGTGAAACCACTCGTAACGCACGATCCTGCCGGCCCGCAGGCTCAGGAGCGCAGACTCGCGACCCTCGATCCTGACGCCGCTCGTTCTCGCCGTCGCCTCGTACCGAACCACCACAGCGACCTGGTCCTTTACGTCGTGAAACTGTTCGGGTTCCATCTTCCAGGCTGACCAGCCCTCGAAGAGCTCCTCGATCGCGGCTGTGAAGGCCGGCAGGCCGCGACGGACTCCCGGCTCGATCGCGCCTACCGGGTTGACGTACTCGATATCCGGGTCCAGAAGGTCGAGCGGTCCTGGGACCTCCTCGCACCCCCAAGCGTCGTAAAGCCGTTGCACCACCGCGATGTTCTCCTGCGACATCCCTACCCCGCCGGCCCCACCGCTTCGAGGGCGTGCTGCTGGTCGTTGTAGTAGACGATCTGCGCGATCTTCTCCTCGCGCAGGGTGAAGACCATTGCATCCTGCCGGGAAAGCTCGATGCCGCTTCCCCTTCCCTCGACAATCATGAGGAAGTCTGCGCGCCCCGCTTGCTGTCGAGTTGTCCCGTCCGAATGGTTGCGGCCATGTCGGCTGATTGCTCCCGGTACACCGTGCCGTCCTCGAACTCGATCACCGGGAGCAGGCGCTGGCCGCTCAGGCGCTCGACATCCTTGCGACGGCTACGGGGTAGCGCGGGCTCCTTGACGAGCTCGTAGTCGATCCCCTGCTCATCCAGCGCCTTCTGCACCGGGTAGCAATGGTCAATGCCGGAGTGGATGAACGTCAGCGGGCATCGGTGAAGCTTGATCGGCAAGTCGATCTCCTGTCGGGGTGACGCGACTAGCCTAATGCTCTCACTGAAGACGCGCCGGGAGGCCATCAGAGCCCGCCGAGGAAGTCCAGCAGCGCCGCGTTCACCGCCCCGGGCTCCTGCTGCTGCACCCAGTGCCCGGCCCCCGGCACAACGATCTCCGCGCGCAGGTCGGTCACCCAGCCGCGCATCGCCTCGGCCGGCATGAAGCGGCGCACCGGGTCGCGCTCGCCGGTGAGAAACAGCGCGGGCTGCTCGACGCGCCGCTCGGCGACGTCCGCGGTCAGCTCCCAGTTGCGGTCGATGTTGCGATACCAGTTCAGCCCGCCGGTGAAGCCGGTTCGCTCAAACGCCTGCACGTACACCGCGAGCTCCTCCTCGCTCAGCCACGGCTGCGGCTGCGCCGGCGAGCCGTCATCCTCGGCCCACTGCGCCGTCCACTGCCGGCTGGTCGTCAGCGTCCGGCGCACGTCGCGCGCGAGCGCCGCGTCGGCGACGCCGGGCTGCTGAAACCAGACGATGTAGAAGTCCTCGCCGAGGTGGCGGCGCATGATCGGGATCGGCGCCGCCGGCGCGCGCGGAACGAACGGCACGCTCAGCCCCGCCACCGCGCGCACGCGCTCGGGATGCAGCACCGCGAGCTGCCAGGTCACGTTGGCGCCCCAGTCGTGCCCGACGAAGATCGCCGAGTCCTCGCCGACCGCGTCGAGCAGCCCGCACATGTCGCCGCACAGCTTCACGACGTCGTAGTCCTCGACCCGCGCCGGCGCGGAGCTGCCTCCATACCCGCGCATGTCCGGCGCCAGCACGCGATACCCGGCCTCGGTCAGCGCCGGCACCTGGTGGCGCCACGAGAACGCCAGCTCGGGGAAGCCGTGGCAGAGGACGACGAGGGGTCCTTCGCCCTCGTCGAGCACGTTCAGCTCGATGCCATCGGCGGCGATCGTGCGCTCGGGCATCGCTGGACCATACGCCAGCCGCGTCGCACGCGACGTCGATGCGGCGACCCACTACTGTCATTGGCGCGATGCCCGCGCAAGCCGATCTCGCGGCAGCCACCCGCGCCGCGCCGAGCTCGCCCCGCCGCCGCCCCGCGGCATCGGCGCGGCCCGCGCGGCGGATCGGCCTCGACCGCCACGACGCCTCGCTCGCGCTCGACTCCCAGCACCGCCGCACGACCTTCCGCGTGCGCCTGCCCTTTACCCAGAGCTGACAGAAAGGAACGCCATGCCCAGTTGCACGCACCTCGACCACGTCCGTGTCACCGAGCTGCCCGAGGCAGTCGACGGCTGCGAGGACTGCCTGCTCACCGGCGACCCGTGGCTGCACCTGCGCCTCTGCCTGGAGTGCGGGCACGTCGGCTGCTGCGACGACTCGCCCAACCGCCATGCCAGCGCCCACAGCCGCTCGAGCGGCCATCCGATCATCCGCTCGATCGAGCCGGGCGAAGACTGGTCGTGGTGCTTCGTCGACGAGCTGATGATGCGCATTCCCGAGGTGCGCGGCGAACCGCGCATCCCGCCCTCGCCGCTCGGCGGCTAGGCGAGCGATGCCGCAGCGCCGGCGTACAGGACCGCCTGGGCGCGCGCGACCGCGCCGACCGCCTCGTCCGGCGGCAGCAGCTCGGGGTGGTGCAGCGGCCGCACGGTGAAGCCGGGGGCGCCGTCGAGGCCGACGAACGCCATCGCGACCGGTGCGAGCTCGCCGAAGAAGGAGAAGTCGTCTGATCCGCAGGAACGCCACTCCGGCGCCGCCGCAAATCCGCCATGCGCCAGCAGCGCACGTGCTCGCGCGACGATCTGGGGATCGTTCTCCAGAGGCGGCTCCCCCGGCACGAGCTCGGCGCTGCCGCGACATCCATGCGCGGCGGCGGTCCCTTCGACGACCTGCACGACCAGCTCGCGCATCGCCGCGCGATCCTGCGGGCGCAGCGCGCGAATCGTCGCGCGGGCGCGCGCGCGCGCGGGGATGACGTTCTCGGCGCCGCCGCCTTCGAGCACGCCGACGTTGAGTACCGTCGGGCCGAGCGGGTCGATCCGCCGAGACGCCAGCGCGTGCAGCGTGACGACGATCTGCGCGATCGCCAGCACCGGGTCGCGACCACGATGCGGATAGGCGGCGTGCGACGGCTCGCCCTCGACGACGATCTCCACAGAGTCGCTCGACGCGTTCACCGCGCCCGCATCGAGCGCGACGGCTCCCCACGGCAAGTCCGGGTGGACGTGAGCCGCGAGCACCGCTGCGGGCGCGTGCTCGGTCAGCTGCGGATCGCGCGCCAGCTGCTCGGCGCCGGAGGGAAAGGCCTCCTCGCTGGGCTGGAAGATCGCCAGCAGCGGCGCCGGAAGGGCATCGCCGAGCGCGTGCGCGGCGCGGACCGTGGCGACGAGCGCCGCCATGTGCACGTCGTGCCCGCACGCGTGCATCGTGTCGCCGCCGGCGCTGAAGGGCGCGTTCGTGTGCTCGTGGATCGGCAGACCGTCGAGCTCGGCGCGGATCGCCAGCGACCTGCCCGCGTCCGGGCCGACCCGCGCGAGAAGCCCCGTGCCGGCCACCGTGGCGCACGCCACCGGCAGCGCCTCGGCGACGATCGCCGCCGTGCGCTGCTCCTGATGGGCCAGCTCGGGCTGTTCGTGCAGACGATGGCGCAGCTGCACCGCCCGCGCGAGCTCGCCGTCGATCAGCTCGAGCAGCTCCGCGAGCGAGGCGTCAGTAGATCGTGGCATAGCGCCTGCACACCTCCTGCAGCTCCTCGCCGTCCGCGGCGGCGATCTCCGCTCGCTTGACGGCCAGATAGGCCTCGTACATCAAGGGCGTCATCCATGCGCGCGCCGCGTCGTCGCGCGCGAGCGCCTCCAGCGCGTCCTGCAGCGAGGCCGGCAGTCCGCCGACGCGATGGCGCGCGGCCGCGGCCTCGTCGAGCAGCGAGGGGTCCTGTTCGAGGATCGGCGGCGGCGCGAGATCGCGGCGCACGCCGTCGAGCCCCGCGCGCACGAGCGCGCCGAGCGCCAGGTACGGGTTCGCCGCGGCGTCGGCGCCGCGGTACTCCAGGCGCATCTGCGCCCCCGGCTCGCCGAGCGACGCGACCAGCGGCGGGATGCGCAGCAGGGTTTCGCGATTGCGCAACCCCAGGCATACCGCCCCGGCGCTCCAGCGATGCGGAGACAGCCGCGCCGCCGACACGGGGCTCGGGGCGCAGATCGCGCTGAGCGCATCGGCGTGCGCCAGGATCCCGGCGGCGAAGCTGGCGCCCAGGGCGCTGAGGCCGCCCGGTTGCGAGGGGTCGTACAGCACGGCGCGCCCGTCGTCATCGAGCAGGCTGAGGTGCAGGTGCACGCCGTTGCCCGCCTGCTCGGGGTCGAGCAGCGGCGTGAAGGTCGCGCGCACGTCGTTGCGCCGGGCGACCTCGCGGACGACCTCGCGCAGCACGACGGCGCGGTCGGCAGCGGCGACGGCGCCGGCGGCGGCGACGGGGATCTCGAACTGGTGCGCGGCGTACTCGGGCATGAATCGCTCGGGTGCCGCCCCGGCCTCGCGCAGCGCGGCGATGACCTGCGAGGGGAACGGCTCGGCGCGCCGCTGCGCCTCCAGCGAGAACGGCAGCGCCGGCGGGTCGTCGCTGAGCAGCTGGAACTCGTGCTCGAAGCTGGCGACCGCGCGGAGCCCGGTCTGCGAGCGCAACTGCTCCAGGCCGTCGCGCAGGAAACTCCGCGGGCAGCACTCCCACGGGCGGCCGTCCGTCTCGAGGAGGTCGCAGAGCACGAGCTCCAGCGCGCTCGAGCTCCCGGCCGCCGCAACGCGCACGTGCGTATCGAGGTCGGGCGCCAAGCGCAGATCGCCGGTCGAGCCGAACGGATTGGGCACGGCCAGCGTTCCGATCGGCGTGAGAGCGTGGTTGGCCGGCACCCAGCCGGCGCCCGAGTCGCCGTGCGCGGCGAGCTCACTCGCGGGCAGCGAGCGCCCGCGCACGATCGCGCCGAGATCGCAGCAGACCAGCGCGACGAGCTCGCCGGCGCTCACGCGGCCGTCTCGGCCGTCACCGAGCCGTTGTCCCATATGCCCTCGCGCAGCCCAAGCGACAGCGCGCCCGCGCGCACGACCGCGGCGTCGGCCTCCGCGACGACGGCGATCGCACCGCCGGGCGCCATCCGCGGACGCTGCAGCGCCCGTGCCAGGCGCTCGCGCGGCTGGGCGTGAACGCCGTCGCGCCCGAGCGACGGGTACGTGTCGGCGATCGCGTACACGGTTCCCCGGGGACCCCGCGTGCGCGCGACGACGCAGACGAAGTGCCCGACGTCCCAGTCGGGCGGCGGGCCGTCGTCGACGCCGTCGAGCAGCTGATCGAGCAGCTGCTCGACGCGCGCCGCCCCGCCCCACAGCTCTTTCGTGGCGACGTTGGCGATCAGCGCGGTCGGGCGGCTGAGCGTGGCCAGGAGATCGAACACGCCATCGACGGCCGGCGCGGTCCACGGCCCGTCATAGGGGATCGCCGCGAGGCGTTGGCCGGAGAGCTCGCCGATCGCGGCGACGACGCCCGCGCAGTTGGTTCCCGACACCGAGCCGTCGTCGATCAGCGGTGGCGCGATCCGGTAGTCGCGCCGGCCGCGTTCGCCGTCGGGCAGGGAGGCGAGGTCGGGCACGCGCGAGACAACCGTGCCGGCGGCCTGTGCCACGGCGTCCTGGTCGACCGCCTCGCCGTGCCACAGCTCGATCCCCGCCGCCCGCAGCGCCAGCGCACCGCAGAAGGCGCCGCACAGGTCGTCGCGCTGGGGCAGTTCGCGGGCATGCTCTCGCAGCAGCGCGCGCGACCCGGGCAGCAGAGTCAGCCCGAGCTGAGCCGTGTTGTCCATAAAGCGCAATCTACTGCGCCGAAGGCGTCCCGCCGATCGCATCGCTGAGCCACCGCCGGCGCTTGCGCACCCGCGCGAAGCGCGACCGGGACGCGGCCATTTTCCTGCCCTCGGGTGCGTAGCGCCGCCGCGCCCACGGCGAGACGGGCGACGCCAGGCGGACCGCGCCGACCAGCGAGACCGGCGGGAGGAAGATCCCGACCAGACCGAGCAGCGGCTTGCCCTTGAGAATCGCCAGCGCCGACAGCACGATGTCGATCAGGACCGCCACGACGAGCGATCCGATCGACCCTTCCGGATTGGCCAGGTCAAACGGCGCCAGGCCGAGCACGATCATCCCGCCGAGCAGTGCCGCGACGACGACCGCGTCGAGCGAGATCCGCCCCTCCTTGGACCAATAGACGTCTTCCAGGCGCACCCACAGCGCGAACTCGTCGAGCGTCAGCCCCGCGCCGATGCCAAACCCGGCCGCGAGCACCTCGCCCCACGGGCTGCCAGGCCTGAGCACGAAGTTGAGAAAGCCGCTGCTCATCATCAGGCAGATGCCCCAGACCAGGTGGTGCAGGTGCAGGCCGCTCTTCGTCTTCACGCTGCCCGGCCACCAGGTGAACCTCGGGCTGCGGATCATCCGGGCGCTCGTGCGGATGAACAGGAACGCGCCGAGGAAGGCGCCCAACAGGATGAAGCCCGATCGCTGACCGCGGTCGTCGAGGAAGTGCTGGGAGATTTCGAAGTTGAAGTCCAGCATCT
>JAXDGQ010000245.1:0-6243 GCA_034664965.1 Solirubrobacteraceae bacterium
GCTCGGCAACGCTGAATTCGCAGGGCTCAAGCTGATCGGCGCGACACTCGGCGAAGAAGCGTCATACGACGGGTCCTTCTACAGGCTGCGCTCGCCGGTCGTGCGCGCGTTGCAGATCACCGTTCCGGTCGTGATCCAGGGCGGCTGGTACGACCTGTTCCAGCGCGGCGAGCCGCTGTTGTGGGAATCGCTGCACAACTCGCGCGATCGCGTGCTGATCATGTCGCCGCACTACCACATCACCGAAGGCCCGCCGCTGGAAGACCCGAACCTCAAGCAGAAGTGGTTCAGCCACTGGCTGTTGAAGACGAAAAACGGCGTGCAGGAAACGCCGAAGGTGAACCTCTACTCGATCAACGGCGATCACTGGGAACACTACAAACGCTTCCCGCTGCCCCTGACGAAGTACAAACGGCTGTATCTCAGCGGTGCGGCCTCCGGCTCCCCCGCGATCTCGCTGCACGACGGGTCGCTCGGCGCCGCGTCGCCGGCGAGCCAGGCGGGAGATACGGCGCCGCTGCTACCCGCCTCGAGCCCGTGCTCGCGGATGACGGCCCAGTGGACGGCCGGCGCCGCATCCAACCCGCTGTGCGACACGAGCAATCAGACCTATGAGGCGACCTCGCTCACCTACACGACCGCTCCGATGCAGGCGCCCGCGAAGGTCGCGGGGCTGATCACGGCCAACCTGTGGGCGACGCTGAGCTCGAGCGACGCGACGCTGATCGCCGTGCTCAGCGAGGTGGAACCGTCAGGCGCGTCCAACCAGCTGACGGCCGGCTTTCTGCTGGCCAGCCAGCGTGCGGTCGACCCGGCGCTGTCGACCTACGGCCCCAATCGCGTGATGATCCGCCCGTGGCACCCCTTCACCAAGGAAAGCCAGCATGCGGTGACCCCGAATGAACCGACCGAATACAACGTGGAGATCTATCCCACCTCGGCAATCGTCAAGGCCGGCGACCGGCTGCGGCTGACGATCGGCACGGCGAACACGTTCACCACGCTCACGCCGCTGCCCGATCTCGGCCAGGAGCTCGGCGGGACGATCACGTTGCTGCACGACAGCCATCACGCATCCAACGTGCTGCTGCCCTTCGCGCCCTGACGCCCTCGTCTGAACCCGCGCGACGGGCAAGCGGCGCATCCAACCAGCGCGCGCCGCTGCGACGGCCGGCGACGTGCTGATCGGGCCCGTCTAGTCCCCATACACTCCGTCGAGTGGCAACCACGCCCGCAGAGCTCGTCCTCCTCGAGCCGATCTCGGTCCGTGCCGTCGTTCGCCGCGCGGGCCCGCGGCTGGTGCGCGACGGGTTCGGTCCGTTGGCCGTGTTCTTCCTCGGGTGGAAGCTGATCGGCCTGACGGCGGGCATCGCGATGGCGGTGCTGTTCGGCCTGTCCGTGTTCGTGCACGAGCGGCGCCAGGGACGCCCTGCGATGGTGGTGCGCCTGGCGCTAGTGCTGGTCGCCATTCGAGCCGTCGTCGGGCTCACCTCGGGCAGCGCCTCTGCGTATCTCGCTCAGGAGATCGGCATCGACACCGTGCTCAGCTGCGTGGTGTTCGCCTCGCTGCGCGGCCGGCGCCCGTTCGCCTCGTGGTTCGCCGAGGAGGTCTACCCGCTCCCGGAGCAGGTGAGCGACTCCGAGACGTTCCGGCGCGCGATGCGCACCATCACCGTTGTCTGGGGGATCTACTTTCTGGCGCGAGCGCTGGTTCGGCTGACGGCGCTGCTGACGCTCAGCACGAACAGCTATGTGCTCGTAGCCGCGCTGAGCGATGCCCCGTTCTTGGTGGCGATTCTCGCGTGGTCGGTCTACTACACCTCGCGCTCACTGCGCCGAAGCCCGCAATGGGGCCCGCTGATCGCCGCGGCCGAGGCATCAGCCACCGTCGCGCCCACGGTGACCGGGCGCTAGGCCGGCGACGTGCGGGGGCGCCGGCCAGGCCGGCAGCCGAGCGGCTCGACTCAGCCGGCTGCCATCGCGGCTGCTGCGCGCTTGGACATCTCCTCGGGCGCCACGTCCTCGACGTGAGTGGCGACGTCCCAGCGATGTCCGAATGGATCCTCGAACTGACCCGATCGGTCGCCGTAGAACTTGTCCTCGACCGGGCGCAGCGACTTCGCGCCCGCTTGGACCGCTCGCTCAAAGGCGTCGTCCGCGTTCTCGACGTACACGTGCAACGTCACCGGGGTGCCGCCGACGGTCCTCGGCCCGCGCACATCCATGTCCAGGTGCTCGTCGGCGAGCATGATCACCGAGTCGCCGATGCCAAGCTCGGCGTGACCCACCTTGCCGTCGGGGCCTGCCATCCGCATCCGCTCAACGGCGCCGAGCACCGAGCTGTAGAAATCGATCGCGGCACTGGCGCCGTCGACGATCAGGTAGGGCGTGACTCGCGGGTAGTCGCTGGGTATCGGATCGGCCATAGCTGGGAACCTCCTGCTTGGGATGACTGCTGGTCGGCGGCCCGATCGGCCCGTGCGAGCTCGCGCCGCCGAACGACCAGGCTAGCGCCGGTTGCCCGATCGAGCTACCGGTCGTCTGGGGCTATGCGCTGGCGACTTGCGGGTCGGGACGAACGATCACCGTGTCGGCGACGCGGATGATCTCGTCGACTGCGAGGTCAGCCCGCGAGGCATGCTCGCGGATCGCCTCCGGACTGCTCGCCTCGTAGATGCAAACGGTGCCCACGCGTCCGTCGGCCTCATCCAGCACGTAGCTGCGAATCCAGCGGATGTCGTCAGACATCTCCTCGTCGCCGACGGCGCTCGAGCGATCGGCGGCCGCGCCCAGCTCCTCCGCCGAGCCCCATGCGCCGCGTCGCAGGATGACGTACGTATCCATGATTCCTCCTAGAGCTGTTGACGTGATGAGAATACGACTGACCGCGCGTCGCGTGGGCTGTGGCCGGGACCGCACGCCGCTGATCCAAGCGAGCAGGGATGGCTTCGTGGCCAGGCGCGCTGAGTGCTCAGCGGCGGCCACGTGTCTGTGCGGACGCGAGCACCAGGATATGTCTGCTTTACGGTCGCGCCTCCAGGACGAGGTTGAAGGGCGTCTCGGTCGCCCGCCGCACGCGCGTGAAGCCGCCCTCGTTGAGCACATCTGTCAGGCGAGCCTCGCCGGCCTGCGCGCCGAGCGCCAGGCCCACCTCCTGCGACAGCGACGCGGGGGTGCAGATCATCGTCGAAGCGCCATAGAACACGCGCCCGACCGGGTTCAGGTTCTCCTCGACACTGTCGTTGGCGAACGGCTCGACGATCATCCACGTGCCGTCCGGCGCGAGCGTCTCCAAGACGTGCGCCGAGGCACCCACCGGATCGCCCATGTCGTGCAGGCAGTCGAACACGCACACGAGGTCGTAATCGCTGCCGGGAAAGTCCTTGGCTGAGGCCACCTCGAAGGTGATTCGATCGCCGACGCCCGCATCGGCGGCGGCTTCGCGTGCCCGCTCGATCGAGGCGTCGTGATAGTCGAAGCCGAAGAACTGCGAGTTCGGAAACGCCTCCGCCATGATGATCGTCGAGGCGCCGTGCCCGCAGCCGACGTCGGCCACCTTCGCGCCCCGTTCGAGCTTCTCCTGGACGCCGTCCAGTGCGGGAATCCACTCGGCGACGAGGCTCGCCTTGTAGCCCGGCCTGAAGAATCGCTCGGTGCCGCGGAACAGGCGGTGATCGTGCTCGTGCCAGCCCATGCCCTTGCCGCTGCGGAACGCCTCGAGAATCTGATCTTCGTCGGCATACAGCGAGGCGATCGAGTCATAGATCCCGAGGATGTAGAAGGGACTGTCCTCGTCGGCGAGCGCCAGTGCATGCTCGTCGGGCAGCGTGTAGCGCTCGCTCTCCGGGTCGTAGGTCACGTAGCCGCCCGCCGCCTGGTTGCCCAGCCACTCGCGCACGTAGCGCTCGGCGGCGCCAGAGCGCTCGGCTATCTCCTGCGAGGTCAGCGGGCCCGCATGGGCCATCGCTTTGTACAGGCCGAGCTTCTCGCCGATGACCATCAGCGGCGCGCTGATGATCGCGCCCATGTCGGTAACCGCCTGCCCCATGAAGGCTTCCAGCTTGGCCTCGTCAATCTCTGTCGCGCTCATTAGCGCCTCCCGCGTCGGCCTTGAAGCGACCCAGCCATTGGGCCGCCAGGTGGGCCTAGCAAACCACACGGCCGATGGGCAAGTCAACCGTCTGGAGCGATCTCACTCGAGCCCGGATCGCGGCCGGCCAGCCAGGCTGGGCCGTGCGCGAAGAGGGCCCGCCCGCATGACGCACGGGCGGGCCTTCGTCGACGCTTGCTACCGGCGGCTCAGGTGCACGCCGGCGGCGCTCCGAACGGATAGAACGACGTCGTGAACGCGTTCCCCGATATGCAGCTTCCGTTTTCGGGGTTGTCGAGGTAGACGATGTCGCCGGACCCCTGCGTGCGCGGGTCGGGGCTTTCGCCGTTCTTCTTGATCGTGTTGCCGGTCACCCTGGTGTTGTTGGAGGAGCCGAACCCGAACGGGTTTTCGACGACGCCGACGCCGACGGTGTCGTTGTGTCTGACCTGGTTGTTGCGAATCGTGACGTCGTGGCCGCCCACGTTGAGGATCCCGCTGCCCGACGGCAGCAGCTGCAGGTCGTCGGTGAATTCTTCGGTGCATCCTGGCGGGTTTTCAGGTTCTCCTTCGTTGCACACCGGCGGGAAGGGGTTGGGGCGGTTGTTGCTGATCACGCTGTTTTCCTCGATCAGCGCTTTCTCCGTTGAGGATTTCGGCAAGCCCGGCAGGACGATCACGAAGATGCCGGTGGTGTTTTCCTTGAGCTTGTTGTTGCGCACGACCGTGTTGTCGGTGCTCTCGAGCTCGATGCCCAACTCGCCGTTGGTGAGGTTGTTGCGTTCGACCGTGACGTTGTCGTCGACGCCGACATAGATCGTCGCGTCGTCGCCCCCGCCACCGGAGTTGCGGTTGATCAGGCCGTCGCGTGAGCAGCGGGGAAAGATGCCGTACTCATCGTTGTTGAGATAGCTGCCACCCGTCACGTGGAATCCGTCGACGCCGAACAGGAAGATCCCCGTGTTTTCTGCGTTCTGAACGCTGAGACCGATGATCCTGAAGTTGCTGACGCCGTAGGCGGGGCACGTGGGCCCCGGGTCGAAGGTCAGTTTCGTCCCGACGGTTACGCCGTAGGTGTTGCCGGTCGCGTCGATGATCGCCGCCTGGCTGCCCTTGAGCGTGAGGTTGCTCTTTTCCACGGTGACCGTCGGGCCGGCGTAGGTCCCGGCCGGCACCACGACCGTGTCGAACGGTTCTGCAGCATTGATCGCCGTCTGAATCGCTTCAGTGGTGCCGTTGGCGACGACTTTGATGGTTTTCGCCTGGGCGGCCGTTGCCAGCAATGCCGCGCTCAGGAGCGCAGCCGCCAGCAAGCCAAGCGTGCGCTTTGCGGTCTTCATCATGAGAGTCCCTCCCCCGTTGTCGATGCGCGAGCACTATCCCCCTCGCGCTGAATGCGCTCAGGCTAACACCGGCGCCAAGCCGATGGGCTCCCGGCCGAGTTGCCCAGCCGGCCCGGGCGTCGGCGGGCCGTCGGAGCGGCTAGGCGATCGTGTAGACGAGCGACACCTGTGCGGTCAGCTTGCACGAGATCGCCGTCGCCTTTTTCGCCCTCGGGCGCTTGCGCCTGACGTGCCTCGGCCGCGATCCGCGCGTGACGCCTCCCGCAGCCTTCGGCGCCGCGGCCGCGAGCGGCGCGGCGATGCCCGGCTGCGGCGCATAACCGAAGTCGGGCTGTTCGCCTTCGTATTCGGCGTAGTCCGATTCCGGCCCCCCGGTGCAGTTGATGTAGCCGCCTCCCTCGGCCACGCTCTGGGCGGCCCCGAGCGTTGCGCTCAGCTTGCCCGCGAGAAAGGCCGCCTTGCTCTGCCCGTCGGCTACCGCGCCGGCCATGGCGTCGCGGTAGACCGCCGTCGCGGCAGCCCCGCTGTCGCTTTGCCCGATCGGGAGCGTGGCGGTTCCCTGGACGCTGATCGTGCGCAGGGGTGTGCCGGTCGGGGCTTCGGCGACCGCGACGCCGAGCATGTTCGCCGCAAACAGCCCTGCCGCAACGGCGACCATCACTGCGATTGCCTTCTTCATCTCGCCTCCCCGGTGGATGACGACTGCAGGCTTCCTAGAAGTGTAGAGCGGCGCAGGGTCGCTGTACGCTGATTTCATGGATCCAGGCGCGGCGACCGGTGACGTGGGTCTCCGCGGTGTGATCGTGCGCA
>JAXDGQ010000246.1:0-6629 GCA_034664965.1 Solirubrobacteraceae bacterium
CGCGGATGTGGGCGGGGCCTGCGGTGACGAGGACCCGCCGCCCGAGCTGCCCGCACCCGAGCTCGACGGCGCGCTCGCGGTGGGCGCGCCGGAGCGCCGGTGCCGCACAGCCGGCCCGATGCCCGCGCGCGGGTTTGGCGCGGTCACGCGCGAGCCCGCCGGCCCGCCGCCGTGCGCGCGCCCGGCGGCGACCGAGGACGCTTCGCCCGCGCCCACCAGCGACCGCAGCAGCGCCGGCGAGCCGCCGGGCGGGTGGGCGGCAGGCGAGACCCGGAACAGCCCCGGGGAGACGGCCAGCAGTCCTGCGGCGCCCAGCGCGGGCGCGAGCGAGGCGACCGATGCGCCGCCGGCGCCGAGACTGGAGATCACCGACTGCAGGGCCAGCGCGGCGCGCTGCATGGCCGCCACGCCCAAGGCGTACCAGCCGACCGAGCGCCGCGCCGAGTAGCCCTGCTGGAAAGCGGCGACCGCGTCGACGTCGAGTTGCGCGCCGGCCTCAGCGGTGAGGACGTCGAGCGCACGCTTTTGCGAGCTGGCCGCGCGGTAGGGGCGGGCGGAGGTGATCGCGTCGAAGGTGTCGGCGACGGCGATCACCCGAGCTCCGAGCGGGATCGCCGAACCGATCAGTCCATCGGGGTAGCCGCCGCCGTCGATCCGCTCGTGATGGTGGCGGACCATCGCCGTGATCTCCCGGTCACCGACCACCGTGAGGAGCTGCGCTCCGCGCGTCGCGTGCTCCCTTACGGTCGCGAATTCGGCCTCGGTCAGCGGCCGCGGGTTGTTGAGGATGGCGCGCGGCGTGTAGATCTTGCCGACGTCGTGCACCTCGGCGGCGGTTGCGATCTTGGCGACTTCCCGCTCGGACAGGTTCATCGCGCGGCCGATGCGGACCGCGTGGCGCGCGACGCGCTGGCCGTGTCCGTGGATGTAGGCGTCGCGCGCTTCCAGCAGCCTGCTCAGTCCGAGCAGCAACTCGATGTTGACCAGCGGCCCGGCTCGCCGGGCCGAATCGAATAGCTCGCGCGCCTGCGACAGGCGGCGCTCGGTCCAGCAACGCCGCAGCCAGCCCCACAGCATCAGGTCGGCGAAGACGACATCGCGAGACCGCGGCTGGCGCTTCCACAGCGCCGCTGCCCCCGTCGCGAGGATCAGCGAGATCGCGACGGCGGCGACGGCCGGCACGAGCGTCATCGCGACGCCGCCGCTCGGGAGCAGTGCAGCGACGATCGCCGCCGGCAGCAGGATCACCAGGCCGGTCGCGCCGATCGCCAGCGGCAGGTATCGCCACACGAGCAAGGCCGGCGGGGAGACCGGTGCGGGCGCCGGCATCCGCGTTGTCGCGCGGGCCGCGTGCGACGCGCGCTCGCGCGTGCGCATGCGGGCTCGGGCTGTGAGCTCCAACGACATGGCCGTAGCGAAGTAAGCCACAACCGACGGGCACGGCACAGCGAACCGCGGACGCATGTTTGAGCCGGGCGCCGGCTCGCCGGCGCCACCGGCCGCGGGTCAGTCCTCGGACTCGTCGGAGGCGGACACCGCGAAGACGATGTGCCGGCGCGCGAGCGTGAGGTAGTCGTGCAGTTCGACCGGTCCGCCCTCGAGCGGGACGACGGTCACCTCGGTCAGCGTGATGAAGTCGCGCTCGGAGGCGTTGAGCACATCCGACACGCGGCTGCGATAGCCGTCGCGGGCGAGCGTCAGAAACCCCTCGATGCGATGGCGCCCGGTCTCGACCCTGATCCGTTCGCGCCGATGGTCCATGCTCGGCTGCTCGTCTTTCCAGCGGTCTTCGGCGCTCATGGGCTGGTTATCGGCTGACCGAGTAGATTCGATTAACGGTGGTGCGCCGGCCGGTCGGCCCCGCGGCGACGATGTGCACACGCGCGATCATGTTCTTGGTGCGCCCCAGCGATCGGCGCAGCCGGCGCAGCGCCGACGGCGACACGCGCAGGCGCACGCGACCGGCCAGTTCTCGCGCGAGCGGGCGCGCCGCGGACACGAGCGGCACGGGCCCGCCGCGTCCTGCGGGCGAGAGCGTCGCCGAGACGAGCACCTTGCAGCCACGCTGGCAGCTGATGGTCAGGGCGAGCGCGCGTCGCGCGAGCACCCCCCCGCGCCGCGGCAGGGAGATCCGCAGAACCGGCGCGACATCCAGCGGCGGCGGCCACGCGCCGGGCGCGAGACAGCCGGTCGGCTTGGGTTCGACGGGGTTGAAGCGCTCGACACGGTTGTTGTTCGTGTCGGCCACGTACACGTTGCCGGCGCAGTCCACGGCGATCGCCGACGGCTGGGAGAAGGCGCCGAGGCCGGTGCCGCGCAGGCCCCACTTGGCCAGGTAGCGCCCGCCGGCGTCGAACACCTGGACGCGGTTGTTTTCGCTGTCGAGCGCGAACACGTCGCCCGCCGCGTCGACGGCCACGCCGGCGGGAGCGCGAAAGCGCCCGTCCCCGAAGCCGCGCGAGCCCCATTGGCGCAGCACTTCGCCGTTCTGGGAGAGCTCGACGATGCGCTCGTTGCCCGTGTCGGCGACGTACACGTTCTCGCCGAGCGCCGGCGGGCTGAGCGCGATGCCCGAGGGGTGGTTGAAGGCCCCCGGCGCGCTGCCGGCGGCGCCGCTTCCGCCACCCGCGCCCCACTTGGCCGTCAGCGCGCCTTCGGCGCCGTAGGAGAGCACGCGATTGTGCCCGGCGTCGGCGACGTAGACGCGCCCGGACCCCTGCGCGACGGCGACCGCGCCCGCGCCGTTGAGCTGCGCCCCGCCGAGGCTGGCAGGGCCGCCGAGTTCGGACAGGTAGGTGCCGTCGCCCCACAGGCGCACGATCCGTTCGGTGCCCTGGTCGGCGACGTAGACCGAGCCGCGCACGTCGATGCCGATCCCCGACGGCTTGGCAAAGCTCGGCCGGTTCCCGCCGGCCGCCACCCACTGACCGGCGAAGGCGTCGTTTTCGGGAGCGAACAACTCCACCCGGCTGCCGACGGTGTCGGAGACGAGCAGCCGTCCGGTCGGGTCCAGGGCAAGGCCGCGCGGCCCGGTCAGCGCACCGAGCCCGCGGGCGGAGATGCCGATCGTGCGCACCAGGCGCCCGGACGGGTTGTAGACCTCGATGCGGTCGTTGGCCGTGTTGGCGACGTACGTGTCGCCCGCCGGGTCGGCGGCGACGGCCCGCGGAAAGGCCAGCTGGCCGGGTTTGGTCCCGAAGCCGCCCCACGCGCCGGCGAATGCCAGGTCGGGGCTGAGCTTGACGATGCGGTGGCCGAGGTCGTCGGCGACGTAGGCGTTGCCGGCTGCGTCCAGCGCGATGCCGTAGGGGAAGCTGAACTGCCCTGGGCCGGTGCCCTGCGAGCCGGCCGAGCTCTGATAGGCGCCGTTGGGGTCGAATTTCTGGATGCGGTGGTTGTCGTCGTCGGCGACGAGCACCTCGGCGGCGTTCGCGGCGAGGCCGCGGGGGTAGGAGAGCTGGCCGGGGCCGCTGCCCTTGGTGCCCCATTCCATCGCTTCGCCGCCCTGCAGGTCAAAGCGCTGGATGCGGTTGTTGCCAGAGTCGGCGACGTACACGTAGTTGCCCGCCACCGCGATCCCGCCGCCCGGCGGCTTGGTGTAGTCCTGCGAGGAGCCGAACCTGAAGTGGCCGGGTTGCGAGCCCGTGTGTCCCCACTGCAGGATGAAGTTGCCGTTGCTGTCGAACTTCTCGATGCGGTTGTGGCTGGAGTCGACCACGTAGACGTTGGCGGCGGCGTCGGTCGCGAGGCCGCCGATCGGGCCGAACTGGCCGCGCCCGCCGCCGAAGGAGCCCCACTCGGTCTCAAAGGCGCCGGTCGTGGAGAACTTCTGCACCACGTAGCTGAGCTGGTCGGCCACGTACACGTTGCCCGCTGTGTCCAGCGCGACAGCCTCGGGGAAGCGCAGCACGCCCTCGGCGCGCTGGCCGATGATCTGCGCCGAGGCGTAGGGGCACGGCGCCGAGCCGGCGCCGGCACAGGCCTCGGCGTCGGCGCGGTCGGCCGCGACCGTCAGGCACGCGCAGGCCAGCCCGACTCCGAGCAGCGCGCGTGCGAGCGAGCAGGGCAGACGGCGGCGGCGCGCGAACGTCATCGTCGCCCACAACACCGTTCGGCGCGCGGCGGAGCGGTCACGCCGTGAGCTAGCCGACGCGCTCTGTCGCCCGTGCGGCGAGCCCGGCGCGGGCGACCGGCGCCGGCGAGGCGCCGGGGGGAAAGGGCCGGTTGCGCTCGTCGCGCACGATGTACAGCGGGCGGTGCTTGACCTCGTCGTAGATGCGCCCGACGTACTCGCCGATCACGCCGAGCGCGATCAGCTGGATGCCGCCGAGCAGCAGGATCGCGATCGTGATCGCGCCGAAGCCGGGCAGGTAGGAGTCGAAGATGCGCAGCACGATCACCACGGGAATCGCGACGAAGGCGACGGTCGCCGAGAGGATGCCGACGTATGTCGCCAGCTGCAGCGGCAGGTGCGAGAAGGAAGTGATCGCGTCCAGTGAGAAGCGCAGCATCCTGCGCAGCGTGTACTTCGTCTCGCCGGCGTGGCGCGCGTCGCGCTCGTAGGAGACGGCCGTCTGGTTGAAGCCCACCCACACGGTCATGCCGCGCAAGAAGCGCGAGCGCTCGGTCATCGCCAGCAGCGCGTCCAGCGCGCGGCGGTCGAGCAGGCGAAAGTCGCCGGAGTTGGGCTCGAGGTCGACCTGCGCGAGCTTGTCGAACAGCTTGTAGAACCACGACGCCGTGGCGAGCTTGAACGCCGTCTCGCCCTCGCGCTGCTCGCGCACGGCATAGACCACGTCGGCGCCCTGGCTCCACTGGGCGATCATGTCCCCGATCAGCTCGGGCGGATCCTGCAGGTCGGCGTCGATCATCGCCACGACGTCGCCGGCCGCGTGCTCCAGGCCGGCGGTCAGCGCCGCCTGGTGGCCGAAGTTCCGCGACAGGTGGATCACGCGTACGCGTGCGTCCCGGGCCGCGATCTCATCGAGCAGCTCCGGGGTGCGGTCTGAGGAGCCGTCGTTGACGAGCACCAGCTCGAACTCGTAGTCGGCCGCCGCGGCGCAGGCGCGCGAGACGAAATCCTCGATCAGCTCCTGCTCGTCGTACACGGGGGCGACGACGCTGAGCAGTCGGGGGGTGCGAAGGGAAGTGTCGGGCATCTGCTGTCTCACCCTGCCGGGTCGGTCCGAGCTTGCATCAGCTGCGAATGTTCACGCGGTGTTCTAAGCCCACGATGAATTTATCGTTCATCCTGTCTGGCGATGCCCTCAGAGGACGACGCAAGCGAGGAGACGCCCACCAGCCTACCGGGACGCCTGGCGCGCTTGAACGGGCCGATGCTCGTGCAGTTCGTCAAGTTCGGCATCGTCGGCGTGTCCAACACGCTGCTCGCCTTCACTATCTACACGGTCCTGTTGAAGGTATTCGGCGTGTGGTACCTCGGCGCCTCGGCGATCGGCTTCGTCATCGGCGCCGTCAACGGCTTTCTGCTCAACCGCCGCTGGACGTTCGCGGGGCACGTCGGCGATTCGCTGACGCCGGTGCGCTGGGGCATCGTGCAGGGCTGTGGGCTGGGGCTCAACTTGGGGCTCTTGTACCTGTTCGTCGATGGCGCCGGCATCGAGAAGCTGCTCGGCCAGGCCCTGGCGACGGGGATCGTCACGGTGATCACCTTCCTGGTCAATCGCGCGTGGACGTTTCGCATGCACGCGCCGATCGCCGCCACCGACGCCGATCTGTGACGCAGGGCATCCTCCGGCGCCGCGCACGCATCCTGCCCCGAAGGGGCTCATAGAGGAGTTTTTTTATTGGTGGAGGGTCGCGCTCAGCGGAACACGGCGAGCAGCGAGAGTCCCGCCGGGATGCGCCCGCCGCGGCCGATCAGCGTGGCCTCGATCGACAGCGGGCGCTCCAGCAGCCAGTTGAGCGGCGCGGGGGGGACCCACAGGTCGAGGCTGGACTCGGTCGTCTTGCGGCTGAAGCGGTCGAGCACGCGCAGCAGGATCGCCGCGGGCAGCAGCAGGGAGTTGAAGTACGTCGTGCGCACCTGCTGCCAGCCGGCCTGCTCGCCGACGCTCTGCAGCGAGCGGCGCGTGTAGCGGCGATGGTGGTGGTTGATCTCGTCGTGCCCGCTCCACAGCCACTGATACGCGGGCACTGTGACGAGCAGCGTGCCGCCTGGCGCGACCACGCGGCGCAGCTCGCGCAGCGCCAGCAGGTCGTCCTGCAGGTGCTCGATCACGTCCAGCGACGCCGCCAGGTCGAAGGAGCCCGCCTCGAAGGGCATCTCGAGCACCGAGCCCTCGACCACCTCGCCCGCCTCGCGCTCGCGCGCCAGGCGGACGCTGGTGTGCGACAGCTCGATCCCGGTGACGGTGCCGTGGCGCGCGAACTCGACCATGTTGCGCCCGCTGCCGCAGCCGGCGTCCAGAATGCGCGCGCGCGCGGGCAGGCGCAGGTCCTCGATCACCCGCTCGAGCACGCTGCGACGGCCGCGGTACCACCAGTGGCGGTCCTCCGCGCGATGGGTCTGCAGCTCGTAGTCGCGGTCCATCCGCGCTGCATCCTGTCCTAAAGCCCGGTTGGATGAAAGTCCAGCGCAGCCTTGACAGAAATCTTGGCATGCCATA
>JAXDGQ010000247.1:0-3347 GCA_034664965.1 Solirubrobacteraceae bacterium
CGCTCTTCTTCACGATCGAACCCGACGCCGACAAGCGTCCGCTCGGCGTCTGCTGCTACATGCGGGTAAAGCCGCATTGGGGCATGATCGAGATCGGCCACATCTGGTTCGGGGCGCCGCTGAAGCGCACGACGGCGGCGACCGAGGCGATCTACCTGATGGCGCGTCATGCCTTCGACGATCTCGGCTACCGGCGTCTGGAGTGGAAGTGCAACTCGCTGAACGCTGCGTCCAGGAGTGCGGCGGAGCGCCTCGGCTTCAGCTTCGAGGGAATCTTCCGCAAGCATCAGGTCGTCAAGGGACGTAACCGCGACACGGCGTGGTATGCGATCACCGATCAGCAGTGGCCGGTGGTCAGAGCGGGATTCCAAGCCTGGCTCTCGCCCGAGAACTTTGCCGACGACGGCGGCCAGCGGCGGTCGCTGGCGGACCTGCGCGCCGAAGCGCATTCGCGTAGCTCTCGCTCACGCCGATAGGCGGCGACCTGGGCCCTCCCGCCGGCGCTCGCGCGCGCTCGACGGAGCCTACGCGGCGCCGGCGAACGCGGCGTCGACGACCGCCTGCGCGGCTGGCCCGTAGGGCGGCGCGAAGGCCTCGATCATGTCTCCGTCGCCGCGGACGAACACGCCGCGCAGGTTGGAGAACTCGCGGAACCCCTCGATGCCGTGGTGGCGACCCGAGCCGCTCTGGCCGATGCCGCCAAAGGGCAGCGAGGGCAGGGCGCCGTGGACGGCCGCGGAGTTCACGCAGGCGCCGCCGGACGTCGTGCGGCGCAGCACGTCGGCGGCGACCGCGTCGTCCTTCGCGAACACGTAGAGCGCCAACGGCCGCTCGCCGGCGTTGACGTACGCAAGCGCCTCGTCGAGCTCGTCGTAGGCCTTGACCGGCAGTACCGGCCCAAAGACCTCCTCGCGCATCAGCGCGAGATCGTCGGGCGGGTCGATGACCAGCGAGATGGGCAGCTGGCGCGCGTTCGGATCGAAGTCTCCCGCCTGCTCCAGCTCGCGCACGTCAGCGCCGCGCTCGCGCGCGTCCGCCAAGAGTCGCTGGATCCGCTCGAGGTGGCGCGTCGAGATGATCCCGGTGCAGCTGGGCGACTGGCAGTAGCCGGGCATCGACTCGCGGACGTACTGCTCGGCCAGAGCCGCGAAGTCCTCGAGCTGATCCCGCGGCACGAGGCAGTAGTCGACGGAGATGCACATCTGCCCGTTCTTGATCGCCTTGGTCGCGAGCACCTGCTTGACCGACTCCCCATCGACGCTATCGGCGGTCAGGATCGCCGGGCACTTGCCGCCGAGCTCGAGCGTCACCGGCACGAGCTGCTCGGCCGCGGCCTTGGCGATCTCGCGCCCGATCGCCGGGCTGCCCGTGTAAAGCAGGTGGTCCCAGCGGACAGCGGTGAACGCGCGCGCAAGCTGCAGACCGCCGACCACCACATCGACCCGGTCTGAGTCGAATGTCGCATGGACCATCTCGCGCAGGAGCTCCGCGCAGGCGGGCGTGTACTCCGAGGGCTTGATCACGACGCGATTGCCGGCGGCGAGCATCTCGATGAGCGGGCCGACGGAAAGGTCGAACGGGAAGTTCCAGGGGACGATGTTGCCCACGACGCCCTTGGGCTGCGGCTGGACGAAGGCGCGCCCGGATCCGTACAACGCCGGATCGGTCGCGCGCGGCTCGCTCGCCATCCAGCTCTGCAGCTGCTCGGCCGCGTACCCCGCGCGGCCCGCCGGGCCGAGCACTTCGATCAGATCGGCGGCGACGGTGGGGTGAACGCCGAAGTCGCTGCTCAAGGCGTCCTGGATCTGCGTGCGGTGGCTCACCAGCATCGCGCCAAGCGCTCCGAGCAGCCCCTGTCGCTCCTCCAGCGAGGGGAAGGGGTCGGCCAGGAAGGCAGCGCGCTGGCGCTCGACGACCGCCTGCAGCTCGGCAATCGCGGCGTCGTCGTCGATCGTGGTCGGGGTGCGGCTCTCGGTGGTCGCCATGGTCCTCTCCTCCGGCTCGGTTGCGCTTTCACACTACGCCCGTCGCCGTTCGCGCGCTGCGGTGGTCCTTCGGCGATTGGGCTACGCTGCCGGGCACCGGCGAGGACCATGTCAAGCGAGCTGCCCAGCTGATGGCCGAATGGCCGACGATCGCTTCGCTGGCGACCGCCGGTGGCACGCTCGTGCTCGCCGCCGCGACGTTCTCCTCGGTGCGCTCTGCACGCCGCTCGACGGCGCTCGCCGAGCGGTCGCTGCTGCTGGGCATGCGCCCGGTGCTTGCTCCCTCGAGCATGACCGACCCACCCGAGGCCGTCCGCTTCGGCGAAGGACGGACGGTCAGCGTCAGCGGCGGCATGGCCGCGGTCGAGCGCGACGGCGAGATGTACTTCTTCGTGGTCCCGCTGCGCAACGTCGGCAACGGCCTCGCGGTTCTCCAGGCCTGGCGCTTGAACGCGCAGGCGCCGCAGCTGTCCGACGCGCACGCAGAGCCGGCCGAGCACCGCCCGCTGACACGCGACCTGTACGTGCCGGCCGGCGGCACCGGCTTCTGGCAGGGGGCGATACGCGAGCCCGACGATCCCTTCCGCGACGGCCTGCGCGAGACCTTCCTGGCAGGCGAGCTGATAACCGTCGATCTGCTCTACGGCGACCACGAGGGCGGCCAGCTGACGATCAGCCGCTTCATCCTCTCGCGCGAGGAGGACGGCCACTGGCGCCCCGGCGTCGTGCGCCACTGGGCGCTCGAAGGCGTCGACCCGCGCGACAACGTCTTGTGACGCGCGCGAGCCCTGGCAGGCCGCGGCTGCGCGTCAGCGGACTTTGACCGGGACGCCCAAGCCGAGATTGCCCGCATCGTCGAGGGCCTGGATGGTCAGCTGACGCGTGCCGGCCGGTAGCGCGATTTCCTGGCTGAACGTGGCGCCGGCCGGTACCGGCGCTCCGAGCGTGGGAGCCACGCCTTTGGGATTGACGCGCGCCAGGTAGGACGTTGCCGTTCCACACGGGCCGTCGTCGCCGGGCGCCGTGAAGGCGAGCCGGTATTTGCCGCTGCCGAGCGCCGAGAGTGTGACGTTGGACGGCGCGTTGGGCGGTGTGCCGTCGTGGTCGTAGTTGCCGCTGCTCTGCTGGTCGTGGCGGAAGCTCGGCCACTGGCCCTGGCAGGCGGGCGCCTGGGTCTGCCACTCGAACAGATACCCCTCCCGCGTCAGGTCGGCCATGCGCCCGTCGGCGGACAACGCGGGCGGCGCGTACAGCCAGCCGCCGGTCTGCTTGGGGAAGCCCGAGATGTCCTGGCCGGTCGCCCCGTCGTAGGCGTGCAGCAGCCCGAGGCCGGTGCCGCCGAGAACCTGGTTCGTCGGTAGC
>JAXDGQ010000248.1:0-3454 GCA_034664965.1 Solirubrobacteraceae bacterium
GAGCTCAAGCAGCGCGGCGAGCGCATGCATCGTTTCGACGGTCTCGGCGAGGTGCACGACACGCTCGCATCCTTGATCGAGCGCGAGCTGGCCGTGCGCCTGCCGCGCCGGGCGGGTCACAAGGAGGAGCGCTATGCGCAGCTGCTGCAAGAGGATTCCGAGGGCCAGCCGGCCGCGCGCGAGTCGCCCGGCGCGTCTGCTCCGGCGCCGGCACCCGCGACAGCCACCGGCGCAAACGGGGCCTTCGTGCAGACGAGCCCCCAGCAAGTGCCGTCCAGCCCGGAGGATGACGCCGTGCGTGCGCTGCGGGAGCTCGCAGAGCGCGTCGGGCGCCTGGAGCGCGAGCTGGCCGAGCTGCGCGCCGCAGTCGAGCCAGCGGACTCGGTTCACGCGTCGTGAGCCACGCCGCGCTGCTGCTCGCCTCGACGTCCGACGCCGCGACCGGCGTCGGCATCCCGCTGGCGCTGGCCGCCGGCCTGGTGTCGTTCCTGTCGCCGTGCGTGCTGCCGATCGTGCCCGGCTATCTGTCGACGGTGATCGGCGTCACGCCAAACGACCTGAAGGAGGGCGTGGGGGTCAGGCGCGTGCTCGTGCCCAGCCTGCTGTTCATCGCGAGCTTCTCGCTGATCTTCATCCTGCTCGGCCTCAGCGCCACCGTGATCGGCTCGACGCTCAACGACCACAAACAGATGCTCGAGCGCATCGGCGGCGGCGTGATCATCGCGCTCGGTCTGATCTTCCTCGCCACGCCATTCGTGAGCATGCTCAACCGCGAGTGGCACTCGGAGTCGCTGTTGCGCCTGGCCGGCCGCGGAGGCCCGCTGGTGGCGGGCGCGGCCTTCGCGATCGCGTGGACGCCGTGCACGAGCATCACACTCGGCGCGATCCTCACGCAGGCGGCGATCTCGCACTCTGCCGCCCACGGCGCTGTCCTGCTCGCCTTCTACTCGGCCGGGCTGGCGATTCCGTTCCTGGCGATCGCGCTCGCGTTCGAGCGGATGACCGGCGCGCTGGCGATCGTCAAGCGCAACTTCCCCACTATCATCGCGGTTGGCGGCGTGGTAATGGTCGCGCTCGGCGTGTTGATCATCACCGGAGAGTTCACCGTGCTCAACGCGCAGGCAAATTCCTGGCTGCAGGGGACGGGGCTGGACGTTTCCGGCATTTGAGCCGAGCGACGCCGCGTCCCGCGGCTATGCCACCTGCTCGACGCCCCCACCGGCCGCCTGTTCGCGATATCGCCGTTCCCAAGCCTCCTGGTTTCGCTTGGCGTCGAGCACGAACGGCGAGTAGCCGATCGCCTTGACGATCAGCCGATTGATCGCCGAGTCCGGTTCGGGCAGTGGGCGCAGGACATCGACGAACAGCACGACCCGCGTCTCGTCGGTGTCGTTCCACACCTCGTGGTTGAAGGTGTCGTCGAAGACCATGCTCTTGCCCTCCTCCCAGTGGCGGATGTCCTCGCCGACGCGGATGCGACACGCCTCGGCGTCGTCGGGCACGAGCAGGCCGAGGTGGTAGCGCAGGACGCCCTTGTAGGGCCCGCGGTGGTCGAGGATGTGCTTGCGCGGCGAGAGGATCGAGAACATCGCGGTCTTCATGCCGGGGATTTCGCGCATCAGCGCCGCGGTCCGGGGGCAGGTCTCCACGCCGAGCTTCGCCTCGAAGCCGTAGCCGTAGAGGAAGTAGGTCTTCCAGCGATCGTCGTCGGTGATCTCGATCTGGTCCTTGGAGATGTCCTGGAAGTTCGGCAGCGCGTCTCGGTCCTCGAGCACGTGCCGCAGCTCCTCGCGTATCACCTGCCAGTTCTGCTCGATGTGCTCCACCCACGGGAAGTGCTCCAGCCCGAAGAACGTCGCGTCGCCGACGAGCGAGCGACGGCCGATGAAGCGCTCGATCGGCGCGAGGACGCGTTCGCCGACCACGATCGTCGCGTCGACCGTCCGCTCCCACAGCGACTTGGACACGTCCATTCCTCCCCAATAGCCCACCAGATGCCCGGCCGCCGCCTGCGGCCGTGGCCCGCACACTAGCGACGACCTGCGCCCGGCGCCGGGCAGGGCCTGCTCGAACGGTCTCTCGCTTACGCGCTCCAGCAGGCGCGCGTCGGCCAGCCCCTTCGACAACGACATCGGGGCCCCGTCGCATGCGCGACCGGGCCCCGACCGTCACTGCTTCAGATGCTAGGCAGCCTCGCGCAGGGCCGCCAGCTCGGGCGACTCGGCGAGCTTCTTCAGCGCGCGCTGCTCGAGCTGCGACGCCCGCTCGGCGGAGAAGCCGAGGCGTTTGCCGATCGCCGTGAGCGTCTGCGGCTCCTCGCGGCCCGTGCCGAAGCGCAGCGTCAGCACGGTGCGCTCCGTTTCGGGCAGCTGCTCGATCGCCCGGTGGACGATGCGCTCGCGCTCGTTGTCCCATGCGGTCTCCTCGGGCGCCTCGGCGTCGGAGGGGAGCAGGTCACCGAGGGCGGTGTCGCCGTCTTCGCCGATCTGCTGGTCGAGGCTGACGAGGGCGGCGCGCTGGTGGCGCACCTCCTCTACCTGCTCGATCGGCAGCCCGGTCTCCTGTGAGAGCTCCTCGATGGTCGGCTCGCGGCCCAGCCGCACCGACAGCTCGCGCTCGACCCGGCCGACCTTGCGAGAACGCTGTGCGACGTGCACGGGCAGGCGAATCGTGCGCCCGGAGTTCTCCAGGCCGCGCTGGATGGCCTGGCGGATCCACAGGGTGGCGTAGGTGGAGAACCGAAAGCCCTTGCGCCAATCGAACTTCTCTGAGGCGCGGATCAGGCCGAGCATGCCCTCCTGGACGAGATCGCCGAGGGGCAGGCCCTGGTTCTGGTAGCGCCGGGCGTTGGAAGCGACCAGGCGCAGGTTGGAGTTGACGAGCAGTTCCTTGGCGTGCAGGTCGCCCCGCTCGATCTTCTGGGCCAGGTCGATCTCCTGGGCCGGCGTGAGCAGGGGGTAACGACGCGAGTGCGCAAGCAGCTGGTCGACTGCCTCGGGAATGAACGTGTCCGACGTGCTGAGATCGATGCGCTCGATCGGGCTGTCGAGCCGGTCAGGCGCCGCCTTGACGGCGCCCTCGCCTACGGCCTCGGACTCGCGCTCCTCGCCGGTGGCGGGAGCTGTCGGGTCGATCGTGGGTACTGTGGCTACTGGGGAATCTGACATTTGATCCTTCTAATCCGATGCTTGGAGTCGGAATTATACGTGGCGATAGTTGCGTTGTCAACCATATTCTTCGAGCAGTATTCGGTTGGCCTGCTTCGACGCGCCCTGGCACCTACCTGCCCGCTGGGGGCTGAATCTATGCGGATGTTCACAACCAAACCCCGCACACATGCAATAGGCACACCGGCCTGGAGATCACGCGCTGACGGGCTCTGCCGGGCGCATCGGCCGGTCGCGAAGCCAGGCTGAGGCGCGAGGGCTAAGCTCGGCGAATGACCATCGATCTC
>JAXDGQ010000249.1:0-6070 GCA_034664965.1 Solirubrobacteraceae bacterium
GCGCTGGCGCGTCTCGCCGCGCGAGGTCGACGCCGTCCTGGAGCTCCCACTGCGCGAACTGCAGGAAAGCCGCACGCGCACCCGCCTGCAGCGGCGAGGCATCGACTTCGAAACCGACGCCTACATCCTCGACGGCCATCTGATCTGGGGCGCGACCTACCGCATCCTTGCGGACCTTCTGACGCGCCTGCAGATGAACGACGGTCGCCTGACGCTCGTGGGCTAGCGGGCGGGCACGGCGCCCGGCTGCGACGCCAGGGCCATGCCTGCCGGCTCGTGATGTCTCGCGGCTAGCTGGGCTGGGGCACGAGACGGATGTAGGGGCGCGGCTCCTCCCACCCGTCGGGGTAGGCCTCTTTGGCCTGGTCGTTGGAGACCGAGCCGGCGATGATCACCTTCTCGCCGGGCTTCCAGTTGGCCGGCGTCGCGACCTTGTGGTTGGCGGTCAGCTGCAGCGAGTCGATCACGCGCAGCACCTCGTCGAAGTTGCGCCCGGTGGTCATCGGGTAGACGAGGATCAGCCGCAGCGTCTTGTCGGGGGCGATCACGAACACGTTGCGCACGGTCTGGTTGTCGGCCGGTGTGCGCCCGGCGAGGTCACCGGAGGTGTCGGCGGGCAGCATGCCGTAGAGCTTTGACACGTTGAAGTCGTTGTCGCTGATGATCGGGTAGTTGGGGGCGGCGCCCTGGGTCTCCTCGATGTCCTTGGCCCACGCCTCGTGGTTGTCGAGGGCGTCAACCGACAGACCGATGATCTTCACGCCGCGCGCGTCGAAGTCGGGCTTGATTTTCGCCATGTAGCCAAGCTCGGTCGTGCAGACTGGCGTGAAGTCCTTCGGATGGGAGAACAGAACCGCCCACGAGTCGCCGATCCAGTCATGGAATTTGATGCGACCCTCGGTCGTGTCAGCCTCGAAATCGGGGGCTACGTCGCCAAGTTGAAGTGTCATTTGATGCGTTCCTTTCGCGGCGGATAGCCGTCGCTGCGTCGGTGCCCGAACCTTGAAGATAAATCCTGATCGGCTTTACCGAGATTACTATCAGGATAGCGCAGGGCCATGCCGTTTCAGGGCAGGCGCCGCGCCGGAAACGGCGATCGGGCGATGCCGCCGGCCGCGGCCGAGGGCGAGCTCGCTCAGGGCCCCGGGGTCCACCCGGACAGCTGCGACCAGGTGTCCTGCGCGTCGACCTGACGCGAGACGGCACCGCCGCCCTGCGCCGGCCACAGAGCCCCGACGACCATCGCGGCGGCGCCGAGCAGCGATAGCCAGGCGCCCTCGCGCAGCGACAGCGAGAGCATGTCGCCGCCCGGTGACGGCGGCTGAACCATGCGGTAGAGCACGCAGGCCGCGGCGAGCGCACCGAGCAGCGCCAGCGACCCTCGATTGGCCTCGCCGGAGGTCGAGCCGGCGAGCGCGAACAGCGCGATCACACAGCCGAGACCGCCGGCGATCAGCAGCACGACGTTGAGCGTCCTCAAGGCCTGATGCGCGCTCAGCGAGAGAAACTCGTGGCCTGCGAGACCGGAGAGATTGGCGTGCAGCGAGGCCATGTAGCTCTGCAGCGTGGCGTTGCCCAGCTGCGAGGCGACCTGCTTGCCGAGCTGCTGGGCGAAGGCGATGCCGTGCGGCGTGAAGCTCACGCCATACCACGGCAGGAACACCGAGATCGCCAGCACCACGGCGCCGAGCGCGCTGACAAGGAGGCCATATCGGGGTCGTTCGCCGGCCATCGTGCTGCAAGCATCGGCGCGGGTCGGCCGCTGCTTGATCGCGGCCCGGCGGCCCTCCGCGCTTCGCCCGAGACGACCCCGAGGCGACCCGCCAGCGCGGACGCTCAACGGCCGCCTCCGCCCTGGTCCCCTACCCCAGTCAGCGAGCGCCCGTGCCGAGCAGCGAGTCCACGGCGTCGGCCGCCGCGTCCACCCAGGCTGCGTCCTGCACGGCGCCGCGCTGGGCACCTGCGGCGCGCTGCGCGCCGTGAAGCACGGCGACGGGGATCGCGTTGAGCTGCGTGAGCGCCCCGACGATCCGCTCGCCGCGCTCCAGCACGTCGGCGCCGGCGCCGGCGGGGCCGGCCGGGCAGGCGTCGTAGACGAAGCCCCGCACGGTCGTGTCGATCGCCTGTCCGAGAAAGAACTCCAGGCGCGACCCGTGCAGGGCCGCCACGGCGTCGGGCTCGCCGCTAGCCGCGGCGAGCATCCAGCAGGCGATCGTCACGTTCTCCAGCGCACCGCGCAGCGTGGCCAGGCGATCGGGCGTGCCGATCCAGCACTCGGCGCCGCAGGCCTCGATCGCCGCGCGGCCGCGCTCGCTGCGCGTTGTCACGCGCAGCGCGTGGCCCTGCTCGACCATGCGGGCGGCGAAGCGTCGGCCGCGGCAGCCGCCGCCGACGATGAGGACTCGCGCCACGGGATTCGCTACTCCGCCAGCCCTACGGCGCGGAGAGCTTGCTCTTCGCGCATAAAGAGTCGCCACTCGACGATCCGTCCGGCGCGGATCGAGAACACGAACGAGAACGGCATTTCGACCGGAACTCCGCTGTCCTTGCCGCGCCCGCGATTGATCGTCGTGACCATGACGGCATCGCCGACGTCGGCCAGGCGCAGGATCTCGACGTGGTAGTCGTCCCACAGATCCGGCCAGATCGCAAAGGCTTCAATCACCCCCGCGTGACCGTGCTGGGTTTGCGATGCACCGACGAGCTCGGCGGCCTGCGTGATCTGGATGTTCTCGTCGCACAGTCGCAGCACCGCCTCCATATCGCCGTCCTCGAAGGCCTGAAAGGCGGCTTGGACCAGTTGCACGTTCTCCTGCGACATCGCTACCCGCTCGGCTCGGCAAGCCGCTGCCCGGCTGCTCGAGCCTCGTCTGTCTCTGGGTCGTGCGTCACCCGCTGAGTATCCCGCAGGCGCCTGCGGTCAGACGCCGGCGAGCTGGTTGAGCTCTCAACTGTCGGTCGAAGCGCCGTCCGGGGTCGCCTCGGGATGGCGCCACTTGCGGAAAGGGAGCCTGTCGATCACACGCGTCAGCTCGAACACATGCTGAACGGGCGTCCGAGCGGGGACGAGGCAGTACGCGCAGCGATGCTCCTCGCAAAGCGCCCGACCTTCGAGCAGAACACGGAACCCTTCGGAATCCACAAACTCGATTTCGGTTAGATCGAGCACCAGTTCCTGCGCCCCGTTGGCGCAAGCGTCGGCGATGATCTCTCGCACGACCGGGCCCGATGCCATGTCGAGTTCACCGGCAAGGACGATCGTGTGGGTGTCGCCTCGCACGCTCTTGCGGATCCTCAGGCGACCCGTAGCGCTTGCCGGTACGTGGGACGGCTGATCGTTCACTACGACGAAATCAACGCCGATCTCACCTCTTGCCGTGCATTTCGGACAAGACGCCGAAGCCGTGTGCGGCAGCTCGAGCCCGCAGGTGAGACATTCCACTCTCATCTACCGGCCGATCCTCCCCAGCGATGTGTGTACGGCCTCGCCGCCGAGCGAGCGTGAAGACGGCCACCTGCTGGGACGATCATGAGCCGGGCGGTTGCTCCCGATCGATGTCCATGTTCGCGATCGCGGCGTCGTAGAGCCGCCGCCCGCGTTTCGCGTGGCGATCCCAAGAGTCGACATCTCCCTCTCCTTGCCTCGGATATGTCCTACCCACTGAAATCGGCGGCTACACATGACGCTCCGCTCGGCTGCCGGCCAGCGCAAAGGTGGCGATCGGGGCCGCCCTGCGCGAGTGCCCGACGGGCATCTGCCGGCGCGGGGAGAGGACGCCGGCCACGCCTGCGGGCGCTCTCGCGCTCGCCGCTTCGGCGACACCTCGACCACGACGCGCGCGGAGAAGGCATGGAAGGATGCGAAGCTCGAGCGACTGGGCCGGCATGGCCGGACACACGTTCGCCTCTCCTATGATCGCCGCAGGCATCGAGCGCCGGGGCGCTCAGCACTTAAATGGGCCACGCCACCATCTCGATAACCCTTGACCGCTACGGTCACCTGATGCCCGGACACGAGAGCGAAGCGGCTGGCCCGCTCGACGCCCACCTCGCAGGGCGCGCACCGGCCGGGCGCCGGTGGTGCGGCGGTTCGGCGGGATTCGAGGCGACTCAGGGCGAGTCGATTCTGCATGGCTGAGCCGAATAGCCCTACAGGGCAGGACGTGGTGACGATGGAGAAGATCGTCGCGCTGTGCAAGCGGCGCGGCTTCGTCTTCCCCTCCTCGGAGATCTACGGCGGGGTCGGCTCGACGTATGACTTCGGCCACTACGGCGTGCTGCTCAAGCAGAACGTCAAGAACGAGTGGTGGCGCTCGATGATCACCGAGCGCGACGACATCGTGGCGATCGACTCGGCGATCCTGCAGCACCCGCGGGTGTGGGAGGCCTCGGGCCATCTGGAGGGGTTCACGGACCCGCTCGTGGACTGCAGGACGTGCGGCAGGCGCTACCGCGCCGACCACCTGGCGGAGCTGGAGTGCGGGCGCAAACCGTCCAAGCACCCGGGCGAGACGGACGAGTGCGATCTGACGCCGGCGCGCGACTTCAACCTGATGTTCGAGACGACGGTCGGTCCGGTGAAGGAGTCGGGTTCTGTCGCCTACCTGCGCCCGGAGACGGCGCAGGGCATCTTCATCAACTTCAAGAACGTGCTGCAGTTCTCGCGCAAGAAGCCGCCGTTCGGAATCGCGCAGGTGGGCAAGTCTTTTCGCAACGAGATCACGCCCGGCAACTTCATCTTCCGAACACGTGAGTTTGAGCAGATGGAGATGGAGTTCTTCGTGGCGCCGGACGAAGCGCAGAGGTGGTTCGAGCACTGGCTGGCCGAGCGCGAGCTGTGGTACATCGGCTTGGGCATCCGCCCTGACCACCTGCGCCTGCGCGCGCACGACACCGACGAGCTCTCGCACTACTCCTCCGCAACCAGCGACGTCGAATATCTCTTCCCCATCGGCTGGTCGGAGCTGGAGGGAATCGCCAATCGCGGCGACTTCGATCTGACGCGCCACGCGGAGTTCTCGGGCGAGAAGCTCGAGTACTTCGATCAGGCGACCGGCCAGCGCTACGTGCCGCACGTGATCGAGCCGGCGGCGGGCGCCGACCGCGCGACGCTGGCGTTCCTCGTGGACGCCTACGACGAGGAAGTCGTCAGCGGCGAAGGCGCCGGCGAGGGCGAGACGAGAACCGTGCTGCGCCTGCATCCGCGCCTGGCGCCGGTCAAGGCGGCGGTGCTGCCGCTGGTCAAGAAGGAAGGCCAGCCGGAGCTGGCCCATGAGGTCCACCGTGCAGTGCGCGCCGCAGTTCAGGCGGAGTACGACGACGGTGGCTCGATCGGCAAGCGCTACCGCCGCCACGACGAGATCGGCACGCCGTTCTGCTTGACGATCGACCACCAGAGCGTCGAGGACCGCACGGTCACGCTGCGCGACCGCGACTCGCTGGCGCAGGAGCGCATTGCGATCGAGGGGATCGCAGAGGAGATCGAGCGGCGCGTGACCGCGCCGTGGACAACGCCAAAGCTGGCCTGAGGGCAACGCCCGGCCGAGAGGAGAGAGATGGACTTCGAACTTACCGACGAGCAGCGCCTGATCAAGGACACGGCTCGCGAGTTCACCGACAAGGAGATCGTCCAGCAGACGCGCGAAAACGCGCGCAACCACCACTTCGACCTGGAGCTGGTCAAGAAGATCGCCGGCCAGGGCTACCTCGGCGCGATCGTCCCGAGCGAGTACGGAGGCGCTGGCCTCGACTACCTGTCATACGGTCTGATCGTCGAGGAGATCGGTCGCGGCGACTCGGCGATCCGCACGGTCATCTCGGTGCAGACCTCGCTCGTCTGCTCGGCGATCCTCAAGTGGGGCACCGAGGAGCAGAAGCAGCACTACCTGCCAAAGCTCTGCTCGGGCGAGTGGCTGGGCTGCTTCGGGCTGACCGAGCCGGACACCGGTTCGGATGCGGCTAATCAAAAGACGCGCGCGAAGAAGACCGACGACGGCTGGGTGATCAACGGCGCGAAGATGTGGATCTCGATGGGCAACTACGCGCGCGTCGCGCTGATCTTCGCGCAGAC
>JAXDGQ010000250.1:0-2606 GCA_034664965.1 Solirubrobacteraceae bacterium
CGCTGCGCCACAACCCGCTCAACGCCCGTTCGCTGCTGGAGCAGCAGCGCATCGACCGCGGCAGGATCCTCGCGGCCGACGGCGCGGTGCTGGCGCGCAGCGTTCGCTCGTCGGCGTCGAGCCGCTCGGAAAGCGTGTTCGAACGCAGATATCCGGCGGGCGACGAGTTCGCGCATGCGATCGGCTACTACTTCACCAACCTCGGCAGCGCGGGGCTGGAGCGCGAGCGCAACGCTGCGCTCAACGGCCAGTCTGCCAACAACCTGCAGACGATCCTCGATCAGCTGCAGGGCAAGCGACGCCAGGGAGACGAGGTCGTCACGACGCTCGACCCCAAGGCCCAGCAGGTCGCCAACAGGGCGCTCGCGGGCCACGAAGGCGCGGTGGTGGCGCTGGAACCGCGCAGCGGCGCGGTACGCGTGATGAGCTCCTCGCCGGCGTACAACCCCAACGCGCTGCGCTCGACGCGTACCTACCAGGCGCTGGCCAAGGACTCCCGGGGCAAGCCGCTGGTCAACCGCGCGACGCAGTTCGGCTATGCGCCGGGATCGAGTTTCAAGGTGGTCACGGCGACGGCGGCGATCGACTCGGGCGCGTTCACCAAAGAATCGATAGTCGACGGCCGCAACGACGTGCGCATCTCGGGGGTGCCGTTGCAGAACGACGAAAACGAGAGCCTCGGGCCGATCACGCTGGTGCAGGGGCTCGCCAAATCGGTCAACACCGTGTGGGCGCAGGTGGCCGAGCGGCTGGGCAAGGCGACGATGGCGCGCTACATGCGACGCTTCGGCTTCGACCGCAAGCCGCAGCTGGACTACCCCGCGGAAGAGATGTCCACCAGCGGCGAGTACCGCGGCGGGCGGGTGCTCTCGCCGACGAGCTCGGCGGTCGACGTGGGGCGCATGGGGATCGGGCAGGACAAACTCGAGGTCACGCCGCTGCAGATGGCCGAGGTCGCGGCGGCGGTGGCCAATCGCGGCCGGCTGATGGCGCCGCATCTGACCGACCGCATAGTCGACCCGGACGGGCGCACGACCGAGCGCATCTCGCCGCGCGTGCAGTCGGTCGTGATGAAGCCCTCCACGGCAGCGGCCGTCACGACGATGATGGAAGCCGTGGTCAACGAAGGGACGGGCACATCGGCGCAGATCGCGGGGGTTCGCGTTGCGGGCAAGACGGGCACGGCGGAGACGCAGATCGGCACGGCGATCAACAACGTGTGGTTCATAGCGTTCGCGCCCGCCTCCGCGCCGAAGGTGGCGGTCGCGGTGACGCTGAAGGGCGTCCCCGGTCAGGGCGGGGCGTTCGCCGCGCCGATCGCCAGGGAAGTCATCGAAAGGCTGCTGCATGACTGAGCGCGAGCGGGCAACCCGTGGTTGAGCCGGACACGATCATCGATGGCCGCTACAAGGTGGTCTCGCGCGTCGGCTCGGGCGGGATGGCCGATGTGTACCTGGCCGAAGACCAGCTGCTCGGCAGGCAGGTGGCGGTGAAGCTGCTGCACCACCACTTCGCCGAGGACCAGGAGTTCGTCGAGCGTTTCCGCCGCGAGGCCTCGAGCGCGGCCGGCCTGTCTCATCAGAACATCGTGGGGATCTTCGACCGCGGCGAGTGGGAAGGCACGTACTACATCGCCATGGAGTACGTGGCCGGACGCTCGCTGAAGACGATCGTGCGCGAGGAGGGCGCGCTCGATCCGGGCCGGGCGATCGACCTGGTCGTGCAGATCCTGCGCGGTGCGCGATTCGCGCATCGCCGCGGCGTCGTGCACCGCGATCTGAAGCCGCACAACGTGATCCTCGACGAGGAGGGCCGCGCGCGGGTCACCGACTTCGGGATCGCCCGCGCGGGCGCGTCGGACATGACGCTGACCGGGTCGATCATGGGAACCGCGCAATACCTCTCCCCCGAGCAGGCGCAGGGCTACATGGTCAGCGGCGCGTCGGACCTGTACTCGATCGGCGTGATCCTCTACGAGCTGCTCACCGGCGTGGTGCCGTTCGACGGGGAGACGGCGGTGGCGATCGCCTTCAAGCAGGTCTCCGCGCAGGCGCGCCCGCCGAGCGAGGTCAACCCGGCGGTGCCGCCGGCGCTGGATGCGGTGGTGCTGCGCGCGCTGGCGAAGGACCCGGCCCAGCGCTACGCCGACGCGGACGAGTTCATCGCGGCGCTGGTACGCGAGCGCCAGGCGCTGCCGGCATCGGCGGGGGCGGTCGCCCGGGCCGGCCCGCACAACGGGCAGCGCTACGGCGCGGCGGCGGCGGTGCCGGGGGGCCAGCCGCACGACGGGGCGCCGCCGGCGACGGGAGCGATGCTGCTGGCCGACGAGGGCTATGACGAGGACCCGGGCGCGGACGACGGTCCGGGTATCAGGCGGGTCCTGCTGTGGGGCCTGCTGGCGGCGCTGATCGTCGGCGCGATCGTGGCGGCGGTGCTGCTGCTCGCGTCGCCGGCGCGCCAGGTGACGGTGCCGAACGTGACCGGCGAAACCGAACAGGCGGCCTCGGCGAAGCTGCGCCGCGCCGGGCTGAGCGCGGCGCCGTCGCTGGCGTCCAGCGCGTCGGTCTCCAGCGGGCGCGTGATCTCCCAGTCGCCGAAGGGCGCCA
>JAXDGQ010000251.1:0-8017 GCA_034664965.1 Solirubrobacteraceae bacterium
ATGGAGGACTACGACCGGCTCAAGGCGCTGCTGAAGGGCTCGGACATGATCTTCATCACCGCCGGCGCAGGCGGCGGCACGGGGACCGGCGCGGCGCCGATCGTCGCGCGCATCGCCCGCGAGCTCGTTGCGCTGACGGTCGCGATCGTGACCAAGCCGTTCGGCTTCGAGGGCTCGCGCCGCAGCGGCCAGGCCGAGCAGGGCGTGGACACGCTCGCCGCGGAGGTCGACACGCTGATCGTCGTGCCCAACAACCGGCTGCTGTCGGTGCTAGACAAGCAGACCGCAATGGTCGAGGCCTTCCGCGTTGCCGACGACGTGCTGCGCCAAGGCGTGCAGGGGATTTCCGACCTCGTCACGCTGCCCGGGCTGATCAACCTCGACTTCGCCGACGTGCGGACGATCATGAGCGACGCCGGCAACGCGCTGCTCGGCATCGGCATGGGCGTGGGTGAGAACCGCGCCACGGAGGCCGCCATGCAGGCCGTGTCCTCGCCGCTGCTCGAAACCTCGATGACCGGCGCGCGCTCCATCCTGCTGTCGATCACCGGCGGCGAAAACCTCTCGCTATGGGAGGTCAACGAGGCCGCCAAGGCGGTTTCCGAGGCGGCGCACCCCGACGCCAACATCATCTTCGGCGCGATGGTCGACGAGAAGCTCGACGACCAGGTATGGGTGACCGTCGTCGCGACCGGCTACGGCGACGAGGGCCGGCGCAAGAGCGTCAACATGCTCAAGGAACCGGCCGGAGAGCCGAAGGTCCAGCGCGCGGGGCCACCGCGCCCGGCGCAGCGTCGCGGCGGCCTATCCGTCGACGAGCTGGACGTCCCGGAGTTTCTTCCCTCCCGCTGACGCGCCTTAGCGCCCCGCCCGCGCAGATGTCTGTGCTATCGCTCTGGCATGGCTGAGGGCGAGCACGGGATCGTCGCTGCGGGGCACCCGCTGACCGCGCAGGCGGGGGCGCGGGTGCTGCGCGAAGGCGGCAACGCGGTCGACGCGGCGGTGGGGGCGATGCTCACTTCGTTCGCCGCCGAGCCGCTGCTGACGGGGCTTGGCGCCGGCGGCTACCTGCTCGTCGCCGGCGGTGGGCAGCGGCCGGCGCTGCTGGACTTCTTCGTGGCGGCGCCGAGCGGCCGGGATGCCGCTGCGCGCGCCGGCTCCGGTTCGACCGCCGGCGCGGTGGCCGAGCTGCAGGCGGTCGACGTGTCCTTCGGCGATGCCGCGCAGGTGTTTCACATCGGCCCGGCGTCGTGCGGGGCCTACGGCGCGCCCGCCGGCGTCTGCGAGGCGGCGCGGCGGTGGGGGACGATGCCACTCGCCCAGCTGTCCGCTCCGGCGGCACAGCTCGCGCGAGACGGCGTCGTGTTGAATCACGGCCAGGCCTACGTCGCCGAGATCCTCGGCGACCTGCTGACCTCCACGCCGGAGTGCGCCGCGCTGTGGGCCCCCGCCGGGCGGATCCTGCGCGAGGGCGAGGTGCTGCGCAACGACGAGCTGGGCGACGCGCTGGAGCGTCTGGGCGCGGAGGGCGCCGAGCCGTTCTACCGCGGCGACGTCGCGGCGGCCGTGTGCGAGTGGCTGGACGCTCGCGGAGGCTCGCTGTCGGCGGCCGATCTGGCCGGCTATCGCGCGGTCGATCGCGAGCCTGTCCGGATGCCCTACCGCGACCGCGAGGTGCTGACCAACCCGCCGCCCTCCGCCGGGGGCACGCTGCTGGCCTACGCGCTCGCGCTGCTGGACCGGGGTCCGGCGCCGCCGACGTTGAGCGGCGTCATCGAGGCTATGCGCGCCGCGCAGGCCGAGCGCACGCCGGAGTTCCTCGAGGGTCTCAGCGAGGACGGCTTTCTCGAGCGCTTCCTGTCGTCGCGGCTGGGGGCGACGACGCACATCTCGGTGCTCGATTCCGAGGGCCGTGCGTGCAGCGCGACGTGCACCAACGGGGAGGGCTCGGGCGTCGTCGTGCCCGGCACGGGCCTGCACCTGAACAACGTGATGGGCGAGGAGGATCTGAACCCGTTCGGCTTTCATCGCCATCCCCCCGGACGGCGCATGCCGAGCATGATGGCCCCGTCGATTGTGATGCGCGACGGAGAGGTCGAGCTCGTGCTCGGCAGCGCCGGCTCCAACCGCATCCGCTCGGCACTGCTGCAGACGATCGTCGGGGCGGTGGACCACGATCTGGACGCGCGCGACGCCGTCGATGCCCCGCGCGTGCACTTCGAATCGGGCGTCATCTACGCCGAGCCCGGCATCGCGCTGGAGCAGCTCGAGCGAGACGGCGCGCAGGTCGTGCGGTTCTCTGGGCCGAACCTGTTCTTCGGGGGCGTGCAGGCGGTGCGCCGACGCGGGACGGTGCTCACCGGGGCCGGCGACCCGCGGCGCGGTGGCGTAGCCGTGAGCGCATGACACGCCGGCGCCTGCACGGCCGCCGCCGCTGCGCCGCGCTCGGCCTGCTCGCTACAGCCGCCGCGCTGGCCGGCTGCGGGGGGGTCAAGGCCCCGGATCTGTTCATCGTGGCGCGCAGCGGCAGCGACCCGGCCGCGAAGCTGACGCTGCTCGTCAACGAAGAAGGTGGCGTGAGCTGCAACGGCGTCGCCAGCGCCTCCGGGCACAAGCTCAAATTGAGCGATCCGCAGCTGGTGGAAGCTCGCGCTATCCAGGAAGACCTGCGCGAACCCGCCGCCAAGCACATCTCGCTGGCACCGGCGGCAAAATCGGTGCTCAGCTACCGCGTGCGCGACGAACACGGCTCGGTCAGCTTCAGCGACAACTCCGTTGGCCAGCCCCAGGTCTTTCGCCGGCTGGCGCTGTTCGTCCTACGGACCTCCCAGCGCGTTTGCCATCTGCCCGAGTAGCGCGGCGCACGCCCGCGCTGGCGCGACCGCGCTCAGCCGAAGCGCACCTTGCCGTTGGACCGCGCGCGCTCCTGCGCGCGGTCGATCAGCTCCAGCCGCTTGATCGCCGCGCGCAGCAGCATCGCCAGCAGCCGCATGCGGGCGCTCTCGGAGCGCAGCTCGAGCAGCTCCTGCTTTGCGTCCTTGTCGAACTCGACCGTGCCCGCCATCTGGTAGGCGCCCATCAGCGCCAGCTCGTCCTCGCCGAGCTGGCGATCGGTGGCCTGCTCGACGAGATCGCGATACAGCTCGCGCGCGCTCGCCGCAGCCGGCTCGTCGATCTGCTCGTCCGGCTCCTGCAGGAACTCGACGACTCCCGCGGGATAGGGCAGGTCGTCCTGGCGCTGGAGCAGGCGGAATGGCCGCGTGCCGCGAGCGAGGATGTTCAAGCGCCCGTCGTCCATGCGCTCGACCACGCGCTCGATCTCGCACGCACAGCCGACCTCCTTGAGCTCCTCGTCGGACAGCCACACGATGCCGAACTCCCGTTGGGGCGATCCCGCCGCGGCCGCCAGGCAATGCTCGATCATGCGCCGGTAGCGATCCTCGAAGATGTGCAGCGGGACGCTCTCGGTGGGCAGCGCGACCATCCCCAACGGGAACAGGGCAAAGCCCCGGGAGACGTGCTCGGGCATGTCGGCCAGTCTAGGCGCCCGGATCGGGCCGATCGCGACGCCGCAGCCGGCTGCGGCTAGGCCCGGCGGGGCTTGCGGGCGGAGATCAGCAGGTTGTAGAAGACCGCCGGCGGCAGGCGCGACTCGAGCAGTCGGCGGTCCAGCCCCTGCAGCGCGAGGTAGCCGCGGTAGGCGTACTGGCGCCACGCCCACGGCACGTCAGAGGGCTCGGCGGTGGACTCGAGAGTGCGGTTGGCCCAGCCGAACCAGCTGGCCAGCAGCTCCTCGCCGGTGATGCGCACGTCGGCGAACCCGGCTGCGCCGGCGGCGCGCTGCAGCTCGCGCGGCGCGAAGGCGTGCACGTCGACGAAGCCCTCCAGCGCGGCGTCGGACTGGCCGTCGCCCCGCGGCCGCGCGGCGCGCGCGCCGATCGCGCGCCGCCACAGCGGCGCCAGCGCCCCGGCCGCGCGCTTGGGTACGCGCGCCAGGCGATCGCCATAGCGGGAGGGCTCGCCGGCGAACAGCACGCTCCCCCCCGGGGCGAGCACGCGCGCGAACTCTGCGAAGGCGCGGGGCAGGTCGGGGATGTGGTGCAGGACGGCGTGGCCGAGCACGAGGTCGAAGCTCTCGTCGGCGAACGGCAGGTGCTCGGCGTCGGCCTGCTCGCTGCGCACGTCCAGACCGAGTTGCTGCGCGTTGACGCGCAGCGCGGCGAGCATCCCGGGTGAGATGTCGGTGCAGGTCGCCTCGCCGATCAGGCCGGCGCGCAGCAGGTTCAGCGTGAAGTAGCCGGTCCCTGTACCGATCTCCAGCGACCGCGCCCAGCCGTCGGGACGGTGGCCGACCGCCTTGTCGACCTTGACGAGCACCTGCTCGCGCCCGACATCTCCGAAGTCGATGCCCCACTTGGCGTCGTAGTGACCCGCCGCCACGTCGTGGTAGCGCGTGTTGACGTCGCGGATCTCCTCGGCGCTCAGGGCTGGCGGCACGGTGGGGCACCATATACTCGCGCGCCGTGCCCCTGCCTCTCTCCCTGGGCTTGACGGATGTGATCGAGGGCATCTCTTGACATCACTCCATTACGAGCAACGCGACCAGCCCGACGGCGTCCCGGCGCTCGCGCTGACCGGAGAGCGCACGCTGCCGGACGTGCCCGAGGAGAACTACTGGTTCCGCCGGCATCTGGTCGTCTATGAATGGATCGCCGCCCGCGTCCCGGGCCTGAGGGTGATCGACATGGCCTGCGGCGAGGGGTACGGCGCCGACGTGCTCGCGCGCTCGGCTGAGAGCGTCATCGGCGTGGACGCCAACCCGCAGGCCTACGAGCACGCGCGCCTGCGTTACAGGCGCGCCAATCTGCGCTTCGAGCGAGATCTCGTCGACACCTTCTCCGCGCCCGCCGATGCCGTTGTCTTCCTGCAGACGATCGAGCACCTGCAGGACCCGGGCGCGACGCTCGCGCACTTCCGCACGCTCGTCGCCGACGCGAGCGCGGGGGCCAACGGCGGCACGATCTTCGTCTCGACCCCCAACGTGCTCACGCTCGCCCCCAAGGGCGCCCAGCGCTCGGGCAACCCCTGGCACGTGCACGAGTACCGCGCGCAGGAGTTCGAGCGGCTCTGCGCCGCGTGCTTCTCGGAGGTGCGCATGTATGGCCTGTTTCACGCGCGCAAGCTGCGCGTGCACGAGCTGGCGCTGCGGCTGGGCTGGGATGCGGTCCATTCGCGCCTGCACCTCACCAAGCGCTTCTACGACAGGTTCACGCCGGCGATCGCGGTTCGCGACTTCGCCGTGCGCGGCGCCGGCCAGGCGCGACTGGACTCGGCGCTGGACTTCCTCGCGGTGTGCCGCGCGTGAGCGCCAGCCGCGGGCGCGGCGCGCTGGCGATCGTCCTGCACACGCACATGCCCTACGTCGAGGGCTTCGGGACGTGGCCATTCGGCGAGGAGTGGCTGTGGGAGGCGGTCGTCGGCAGCTACCTGCCGCTGCTCGACCTGCTCGACTCCGGCGCGCCGCTGACGGTGTCGCTGACGCCGGTGCTGTGCGACCAGCTGCAGGCGCCCGGCTGGCAGCGGCGCTTCGCGGTCTTCGTCGATGAGGTGCGCCGCCACACGCACGAGCAGGACGCGGCGGGAATGCGAGGGGCAGGTCACGAGGAGCTTGCACGCGAGCTGGAACGCTCGTGGGGCGACTACGAGCTCGCGCTCTCGGCGCTGCAGCGCCACGGCGGCGACCTCGTCGCGGCGTTCGCCGCGCACGCCCAATGGACCTCCGCTGCGACGCACGCCGTGCTGCCGCTGCTGGCGACCGACGCGGGCGTGCGCCTGCAGGTGCAGACCGGCATCGACTCGCACCGCGAGCGCTTCGGCGAGGACTGGCGGGGCGGCTTCTGGCTACCCGAGTGCGCGCACGAGCGGCGGCTGGAGGCGCAGCTGGCCGACGCGGGCGTGCACAGCACGTGCGTCGAGCTGACCGCGCGCTTCGGCCTGCGCGCGCGAGAGCACCTGCGCCCGCTGGTTGGCGACGCCGGAGTGGTGCTCGTGCCGATCGATCGCGCGACGATGGACCTGGTGTGGAGCGACCGCGGCTATCCCGCCGACGCCGTCTACCGCGACTACCACCACCACACGATCCACCACCACACGCCGTGGAGCAACGCCGGCGATCCGTACGACCATTCGCTCGCGCTCGCGCGCGCCGCGCAACACGCCGCGGACTTCGTCGGGCGCACGATCGCGCGGCTGCGCGACGCCGGCGGCGGGCTGGCGGTGTGCGCGCTGGACACCGAGCTGCTCGGCCACTGGTGGTATGAGGGGATCGCCTGGCTGGGCGCCGTCGTGCAGGAGTGCTCGCGCCAGGGGCTGGAGCTCGTGCGCCTCGACGACGCGCTGGCGCGCCTGGATCCGGCGCCGGCGAGCGAGTGGCGCGGCGAGGTGAGCGCCCGGGGGGGCGAGCAGGAGAGCGCGGGCGCTGTGCGGCGCGGCCGCTTTGGCGAGGGGCGCCAGACGACGTCGTGGGGTGCGCACGGGGACCTGTCGACGTGGTCGGGCCCGGCCGTCGCCGAGGAGGCCTTCGCGCTGCGCCGGGCCGAGCTCGAGGTGATTGCGGCGGGACCGCTCGCCGACCGCACCGCGGTGCGCGAGCTCTTGGCGCTGCAGTCCAGCGACTGGGCCTTCATGATCGCCCGGGGGATCGCCGAGCCCTATGCGCGAGAGCGCATCGCCGGGCACCGCGCGGCGCTGCGGCGTGCGCTGGGCGCACCCGGTGCAGGCGACGCCCAGGCCCTGCGTAACCTCGCCCGCCACGCAATCAGACCCTGAGCGCCAAGGGCGGGCCGTGCAGCGGTGCGCGCTCAGCCCCAGCGCATCGTCTTGGGGGCGTCGCGCATGCGGATCAGGCGGGCGGGGGCGCCGCCGACGACGGCGTTCTCGGGCACGTCCTTGGTGAGCACGGAGTTGGTGCCGACGATGCTGTTGTCGCCGACGGCGACCCCGCGCAGCACGCACGCCCCGTAGCCGATCCAGACGTTGTGGCCGACGCGGACGTCGCGCTTGTAGATCCCCTGCAGGCGGATCGGGCGGTCGACCTCGGTGACGCCGTGGTCGAAGTCGATCAGCATCACGCGGTCGGCGAGAATGCACTCGCGGCCGATCGACACGTGCTGGAAGGCGGAGATCGTGCACTCCTGTCCGATCACCGTCTTGGCGCCGATCTCCACCTCTCCCTCGTGCACGCGGATCTTGCAGCCGTGCCCGATCCACGCCCAGCGCCCGACGCGGAGCGTCGCGCCGCGCCCGATCTCCAGCTGAACGCGGGGGCAGATGAAGCACAGCCCGTCGGTCTTCAGCCGCCCGCGGTAGCGCAGCTTGAGCGCGAGGAAGCGCACGATCAGGCGGGCGTAGCGCCGGTCGAGCATGCGGTTTGCCCGCATGAAGCGCAGCAGGGCGAGCGGCCCGCCGTGCAGCGCATCGGGCGCACGGCGCAGCACGCCGGCGATCGCCTCCGGCGTGTCCGTCGCTGGTGAGTCGGCGAGCAGCTCCATCGCGGTGGAATCGTATTGCCCTGCGATGATTGCGCCCGCGATGGCCGACTCAACCCTTGCCCAGCGCCTGCTCGACGGCGACCGCCGCGCGCTGGCGCGCGCGATCTCGCTGGTCGAGGACGACCGCCCGGAGGGCTGGGAGCTGGTCAAGGAGGTGTATCCGCACACCGGCAACGCCGCGGTCGTCGGCTTCACCGGCCCGCCCGGCGTGGGCAAGTCGACGCTGATCGGCGCGCTGACGAAGCTGCCCCGCGAGGCCGGACGCCGCGTCGGCGTGCTGTCGATCGACCCGTCGTCCCCGTACACGCACGGCGCCCTGCTCGGCGACCGCATCCGCCTCACCGAGCACTTCCTCGATCCGGGCGTCTTCATCCGGTCGATGGCCAACCGCGGGGCGCTCGGCGGGCTGTCCGAGGCGGCGCTCCAGGCGGCGCTGCTGATGGACGCGGCGGGCCGCGACGACGTGT
>JAXDGQ010000252.1:0-2691 GCA_034664965.1 Solirubrobacteraceae bacterium
CGCCATAGCCGCCGTAGCGGATATGCGACTCGGCGAGCAGGTTGTCGATCAGCGTGTCGACCTGCGTCCCGTCCGCCGCGACGCTCGTCCCGTCACCGCACGCCTTCACGAGGTCGAGCAGCAGATAGGCGTTGACGACGTCGGCACTCGCCTGGTTGAGCTTCTCCGTCGTGAAGTGCCGGGCGGCGGTCGAGCCGAGCTCGTGCGCGGACACGCCGCGGATGTGGCGGGCTGCCTCTGCCGGGCCGAGGTTCGCGCCGTAGGTGAACGTCGTCAGGACGTAGCGCAGCAGCGGCGCGGCGAGCTTCGGGTCAGAGCCCGAGGCCGGGCCGAAGCGCCGCCACCACTCAAGCCAGTACGCGGTCCGCGCGAGGATCTCAAGCAGCGTCCGCTCGGGCATCCGCTCCTTGACCGCCTCCTCGAGCGCAAGCTCGCCCGCAGCTGGCTTCTTCGCCCGGCGACGCTTCAGCGACGGCTTGCCCGTCGCCGGGTCGATCACGAGGTCGGTGTTCTCGGGGTAACCGGCATCGACCGCGGCGGCCTGCTCGGCGAGCTTCACGCGCAGCTCGTCGGTGAACGCGCGCGCCGTGCTCGGCAGGCCAACCTCGGTGCAGAACTCGCCGAGCAGGCCCTCGCACTCCTGCCACGGGAGGAGCTGCGCGGACCAGTTCGCGTAGGCCTGCGACCCGCGGACCGCGACGTCACCGCTGCGCAGCTCCGCGGCGAGATAGGTGAACACGCACGCCTCGAAATGACGGCGGCTCAGCTGACCCGGCCGGTCACGCACGAGGATGATCCGCTGCCACTGCTCGGACGCGAACGACAAGTCGACGAGCACCCCGTCGCGATCGGCGGGGATCAAGTCGCGCGTCAGGTGGGCGTGCGCGAGGGCGTGCTCGACGGCGTCGAGGACGCTGCGATCGGCGCTCGTGGCCTCGAGCTCGACGGCTCTCACGAACGCGAACATCGTCGGCCGGTCACGCCCGCGATGCCCCGCGACCAGCGGCATGTAGTTGTTCGCGTGATGCGCCGCGACAGCCTCGATATCGGCCAGCTGCGCCTCGAACCCGCCCGCCTGCTCAACCGTCCGCCGCGCCGACCGCAACGCGGCGGCCGCGTCAGGCTGCTCACCGGCTCGCGGGTCAAGGCAGGCGAGGACGCTGCGGTAATTGGTGATCAGCCGCTCGGAGATCTCGGCTTGGCGCTCATGGATCTCGGCAAGCTCATCCTTCGCGTGCTTCGTGACCTGCGCCATCCGCTTGCAGAACATCTCCGCAAGCTCGTCGCGGGCCCGCGTCCTCGCGACGTGAACAGCGCACGCCAGCAGCGCGATCCGCTTCAGCGGCGCGACGTCGCGCATCACGCCGGCGTCAGCGGCCAGCGCCTCGCCGGCGAAGTCGGCGATCTTTGACTCCGCGATGCCCTCCAGCCACCCGGCGGTGTCGCCGAGCGAGTCAACCCATCGCAGGTACTCGACCTGCTCGCGCAGCCCAGACCATGACGCCCGCCCCGCCACCTGCTTGAGCCGGTTGAACGGCGTCTTCCCAGCAGCGCCGGACACGTCCAGGAGACTCTCGAGGCCGACGCGGTCAGGCAACCCAATTCGCCCGTCGATCTGCTCGAACATGCCCGTGTTGACCTCGCGCCGGATTCTCGACGAGATCTCGTCAAGTGTCGAGAACGCCGGCAGCTCCAGCGACTCCTTGACGAGCATCTCCAACGCCACATTGATCAGATCCGGCGGGTCGTTCTTGACCTCCGCGGCCGAGCGGATCGCGTCAGTGGCGACAGCCCGCGCTCGTTTCGGATCAAGCACCACACCAAGGCGCTCCCGCACCAGTCGCCGCTGCCACTTCCCCGTCTCAGACCCAGAGAACGCCGTCGTTCCCTTCGGGAGCCCGAGACCACGCCGGATGTGCTCGACGACCGTCACCGGGACATCGGCAGGACTCGGGAAGTACCCGAGGCGCTGGAAGCAGCGCAGCGCCAGCACGAGCGACAAGAGATGCTCATCGCAGCGAGCGTGACGTCTGGCCCACGCCACCTCGCCCGCGGTCGGCGTCAGCAGCTCGAGCTCCCGGGCCGTCACCAAACGCCGAAACCACGGATACGCCGTTCGCTCAATCGACGCCATCGCCCCGACGCTCCCGCGCGACCTCAGACCCGCGGATCCACGCGAAATCGCCGCGACCCGTCACACGACGCGACCGCCCTGATCGAATGCCCCCTCGGCTCGCCAGCGCCGTTCACACAGCCGAGGCTACCCCGCCCGCCAGCGCCGCGAAGACGACCTGCCCGCAGTTTGCGATGATCGGCGCGAGGCGCCTATTACACCTTTTGGGCTTACCTTGGCCGTACCCCTCGTGGCCCCGCGACGCGACGGCGACAGCTGGTTCGCAGTCCTGTTCGACTTCATGATCGGCGACGGCGACGGCGACGAGTGACCGCCCTACAGGTGGTCACAACGGTTTCATGCTCGGAAAGCTGCGCTCAGTCCGAACGACGCGCGGCCAGAGGGGGGGAGGCGTTCGATCGGCGGTCCCTGCGCCGTCGTTAAGGGTGTCGCGCGGGTGCCGTCGCGCGCGCTGCAGGTCTGCTCGGCGGAATGTCAGGCGCGCGGTCGGTGTGGGCGCTCGAGGAGCCCGCCGGATGCGCTGCTCGTGGTCGGGGCGCGCGAGGTTGAACACCGCG
>JAXDGQ010000253.1:0-5650 GCA_034664965.1 Solirubrobacteraceae bacterium
GCGTGCCGTCGGCGATCGCCAGCTCGCGCGCGAGCGTCTCGCCGGCCACGTAGTCGCGGTGGGCCTCGGCGGCCCGCGTGAGCGCCTCGTCGCCGTCGAGCGCCAGCTCGATGCGGTCCTCGACCTCCAGCCCGGCGGCCTTGCGTGCGCTCTGCACGGCATGCACGATCTCCCGCGAGAAGCCCTCCTCGCGCAGCTCGTCGCCGATCGCCAGGTCCAGCGCGACCGCGTGCGCGCCCTCGCGCTCCACGCTGTAGCCCTCCGGCGCGCGCATCGTCAGGATCACGTCGTCGGCGCTCAGCACGTGCTCGCGGCCGTCGACCGCGATGCCGATGCCGGTGTCGCCGTCTGCGGCTGCATCGCGCACGGCCGCAGCCACGCGCTGCGGGTCCAGCGCGGCGATCGCCTGCGCCGCCAGCGGCATCGCTTTGCCGAAGATCGGGCCCAGCCTGCGGTAGTTGGCCTTGACCTCGTAGCTGCCCAGCTCCTCCGCCGCCGCCACGAATCGCACGCGCTTGACGTTCAGCTCGTCGCGCACGACGCCCGACAGGCGTTCGATCGCCTCGCGCTCGCGCCCCGCCGCGACGACCACCGCCTCGCCGAGCGGCTGGCGCACCTTGATCTTCGACTTGCCGCGCGCGCCCAGGCCCAGTCGCACGGTCTCGCGCGCGAGCGCCATCGCCCGCTCGAGCTCCTCGTCGCGCTCCGCTCCGCCGGCCGCCGCCGCCAGCGACTGCGGCGTCGGGAAGTCACACAGGTGCACGCTCTCCAGCGTCCCGTCGAGGTTGTCATAGATCTCATCGGCGATGAACGGGCAGAACGGCGCCAGCAGCTTGGCGACCGTCAGCAGGCACGTGCGCAGCGTGGCGAAGGCGCTCGGATCGCCGTCCCAGAAGCGCCGCCGCGAGCGGCGCACGTACCAGTTGGACAGATCCTCGACGAGCTCGGCGATCGCGCGCCCGGCCGACGTCGCGTCGTAGGCCTCCAGGCGCTCGGCAACGTACTCGCTCGCCCCCGCCGTGCGCGACAGCGCCCAGCGGTCCAGCTCGTCGCTCGGCGCCGGCGCCGGACCCGCCTCGCTCAGCTCCGGTGCGCTGACGCGCGCGTACAGCGCGTAGAAGTAGTACGTGCTCCACAGCTGCTTGAGAAACAGGCGCACGCCCTCGCCGATCGTCTGCGCCGAGAACCGATAGCCGTCCCACGGCTGCTTTGAGGTGAAGAAGTACCAGCGAAAGGCGTCCGCGCCGTAGGTGTCGAGCACGTGCCACGGCTCGACCGTGTTGCCCTTGGACTTGGACATCTTCTGCCCGTCCTCGTCGAGGATCAGCCCGAGGCACACGACGTTGCGGTAGGGAGGCGGCTCGCCCAGCAATGTCGCGACGGCCAGCAGCGAATAGAACCAGCCGCGCGTCTGGTCCTGCGCCTCGCAGATGAAGTCCGCCGGGTAGCCCTCGCTGAAATCGTCGGTGTGCTCGAACGGGAAGTGGTGCTGGGCGAACGGCATCGCACCCGAGTCGAACCACACGTCGATCACCTCCGGCACGCGGTGCATCGGCTGCCCGCAGTCGGGCTCGCCGTCGGCGTCCTCGTGCGGGCAGGCGAACACGATGTCGTCGACGAACGGGCGGTGGTGGTCGGCCAGCTCGCGCCCCGAGCGCTCCGCCAGCTCCTCGAAGGAGCCGATCACGTGCACGTGGCCGCGCTCGCAGCGCCACACCGGCAGCGGCGTCCCCCAGTAGCGCTCGCGCGACAGCGCCCAGTCGACGTTGTTGGCCAGCCAATCGCCGAAGCGCCCGTGCTTGACGTGCGGCGGGTGCCAGGAGACCGTCTCGTTGGCGTCGAGCAGCTCGCCGCGCAGCTTCGTCGTGGCGATGTACCACGACGGTTTTGCGTAGTACAGCAGCGGCGTGCCGCAGCGCCAGCAGTGCGGGTAGGAGTGCTCGAACTCCTGCGCGCGCAGCAACAGCCCGCGCGCGTCCAGGTCCGCGATCAGCTCCTGCGTCAGCTGCGGATCCTTGACGAAGCGCCCCGCGTAGGACTCCCCGTCGCGGCTGAGCACACGCTCGTCATACGTGCCGTCCGGCTTGACCGGGTTGTACAGCGTGCGCGGTTCGTCGCCGCGGAAGATTCCAGCCGCCGCCGCGACGCGGTAGTCGTCCTCGCCGAACGCCGGCGCCAGGTGCACGATGCCCGTGCCGTCCTCCGTCGTCACGAAGTCGTCGGCGAGGATCGGCAGGACCCCCGGCTCGCGGTCGGCCGCGGCGAAGATCGGTCCCTCATAGCCGCCGTATCGCGCCACCAGCTCCTCACCCGTGAACTGCTCGGCGATCGCCGCTCCCTCACCGAGCACCGGCTCGACGCGATCCGACACGAGAACATAGAAATCATCGCCCACCCGAACCCGGGCGTAGCTCGCGCGCGGCGCGACAGCCACGGCCACGTTCCCGGGCAGCGTCCACGGCGTCGTCGTCCACACCAGCAGACGGTCCTCGCTGTCATGCACCTCGAGCTTCAGATAGATGCTCGGGTCGACCACGTCGCGGTAGCCCAGCGCCACCTCGTGCGAGGACAGCGTCGTCTCGCAGCGCGGGCAGTACGGCCCGACCTTGTGCCCCTCGTACAGCAGCTCGCGCCGGTCGATCTGCGCCAGCGCCCACCAGACCGACTCGATGTAGCTCTCGTCCAGCGTGCGGTAGGCGTCGTCGAGGTCCAGCCAGAAGCCGATCCGCTCGGTCAGGCGATTCCACTCCTGCAGGTAGGCGAACACCGACTCGCGGCAGCGTTCGTTGAACGCGCCGATCCCGTACTCCTCGACCTCCGCCTTGGACTTGATCCCCAGCTGGCGTTCCACCTCGATCTCCACCGGCAGTCCGTGGCAGTCCCAGCCGCCCTTGCGCTCCACGCGGTGGCCGCGCATCGTCTGAAAGCGCGGGTAGATGTCCTTGAACACGCGCGACAGCACGTGATGGGAGCCCGGCGGCCCGTTCGCCGTCGGCGGCCCCTCGTAGAAGTTCCAGCGCGGCGCGTCAGCGCGGATGCGCAGCGACTGCGCGAACACGTCGCGCTCGCGCCAGCGCTCCAGCACCTGCTGCTCGAGCGCCGGCAGCTCCTGGTGCGGATCGACCTCGTGGTGGGGAATCAGCGGATGTCGGGCGGGCGGCGTCACGGCGGCCCATTCTAGGTGCGCGCAGGTTCTTCAAAATTGCGCGCGGCAGGCCGCTTGCGCCGGGCGCCGCGGCGAGTCGTTCAGCGAACCCGCGGCGCGTGCGCGAACAACGGCGCCAGCCGTCCGCTGCGCGCATCTGCCGCGCCCGCGAGCGGCGCCAGCCCGAGGGCCTGCTCGATGCTGCCCAGCACCCCGTAGGAATCGATCGGCGCCGGCGAGCGCGCGCCCGCGCGCACCTGCGGGCCGGCCACGATCGTCGCCACGTGACCTCCTTCGGCCACGCCGCAGCAGCCGCGGTCGCTCGTGCCCTCGTCCCACTGCAGCACGAGAAAGCCGTGCGGCCCCAGCTCTCCCAGCAGCGCCGGCACGCTGCGCGCCAGGAACCTGTCCGCCGCGCCGACCCCGCAATCGTGACCGTCATCGCACAGGTTCGGCGAGATCCACACGTACGCCGGCAACCGCCCGCCCCGCAGATCGCCCGCGAGCTGCGAGAAGCCCGTCAGCCGCTCACAGCGCGCCGGCGAGCGCACGATGTCCGTGTAGTACGCGAACGGGTTGTGCTTCTTGGCGTAGCCGCCCGACGCCGCGCCGAAGAAGCACGGCCGCGGGACGTCCTCCAGATACGCCTTCCAGGAGATCCCCGCGCCTTCGAGCTGGTCGACGACGTTCGCAGCCGATACCGCGCAATCGGTGCAGTCCGAGGTGATCCGGTGCGTCGAGCCGCTCGTCAGCGCCAGGTAGTTCGGCAGCGAGGGGTGCCTGATCGCATAGCTCCGGGTCATCAGCCCGTAGCGGCGCGCCAGAGAGTTGGCGTACGGCGCCGAGGAGCTGCCGATCACTTCGTCGTACTCCGCGTTCTCCAGCACCACCACCACCACGCGCGAGCCCGGCGAATGACGCGACGCCGCCGCCGCGCCCAACGAGACCGCGCCGGGGCTCGCCTGCCCGCACCCCGCGGCGAGGGCCGCCAGCGCGACCGCGACCATCGCCGACGCCAGCGCGGGCGCGATCGATCGCGGGTTGTCTTTCAGACGGCTCACGGCGGGCTCATTGCATGATCTCGCAGCTCGCCGCGGTCGCAACCCCGCGTTCTTAGGATGCAGTTGTGCGCCTGCGCCTGTATCACCACCCCGACGGCACGCGCGTGGCCTATCGCGAGGCCGGCGCCGGGCCGCCGCTGGCTCTTCTGCACTCCGGGCTGCTGTCGCACAAGGAGTGGGAGCCCGCCGTCGACTCGCTCGCCGACCGCTTCCGCGTCGTGCTGCCCGACCTGCCGCTGCACGGCGACTCCGAGGACCACCCCCGCCACCCCTACACGCTCGACTGGTTCGCCGAGGTACTCGGCGGCTTCTCGCGCGAGGTGCTCGGGCCGCGACCGCTGATCGCCGGCCACGACGCCGGCGCCGAGGTACTGCTGCACGCCGTGCGCACGGGCAGCGTGCGCCCGGCGCGCCTGGTGCTCATGAACAACCGCATGCATGCCCGTCCCGAGCGCTCCGGCATGCGCGCCGCCTGGCGCATGACCACCCGCGCGGCCGCCGTGCCCGGCCTCGATCGCCTGCTCTCCCACGGCGCGCGCGCGGTCTTCACGCCCGCGCGGGGGCTGCGCATGTCCGCGCGGGCCAATCCCGCCGCCGCCGACCTGCTGCGCCACGCCTTCGCCGACGTGCCCGGCAACTCCAACCTCGCGCGGTCCTGGGCCCGCTGCGCGCGCGCCTGGCCGCGCGGGCCGCAGACGCACCTGCTCGACCTCTACCCACGCCTGCAGATGCCCGTGCTGCTGCTGTGGGCCGACCGCGACCCGATGTACCCGCTGGCGATCGCCGAAGAGGCGCTCGCGCTGCTGCCCAACGCGCAGCTGCGCGTGCTCGAGAGCGCCGGCTTCCTGCTCGCCTACGACGATCCCGTCGGGTTGGCGCGCGAGCTGGCCGCCTTCTGCGGGTAGGGTCTGGCGCAGCCCGAGCGAGCACCGACAAGGAGACTGTATGCCGGAGAAGCAGCTGTGGGGCGGGGAGACCGCCAAAGCCGTCGAGAACTTCCCGATCTCCGGCGAGACCGTTCCGCTGCCGGTCGTGCACTGGCTGGCGCGCCTGAAGGGCGCCGCCGCCGCGGTCAACGGCGAGCTCGGCCTGCTCTCCAAGCGCAGCGCCGGGCGCATCGAGAAGGCCTCGCGGGAAATCGCCGAGGGCAAGCACGACGCGCAGTTCCCGATCGATGTCTTCCAGACCGGCTCGGGCACGTCGTCGAACATGAACGCCAACGAGGTGATCGCCAACCTCGCGGGCGAGGGCGTCCACCCCAATGATCACGTGAACATGGGGCAGTCCTCAAACGACGTCTTCCCGTCCGCCGTCCACCTGGCCGCGCTGGCCGAGGCGAGCGACAAGCTGGTGCCCGCCCTCGAGGGGCTGGCCAAGGCGCTGGGCGTGAAGGCCGAGGAGTTCAAGGACGTGGTGAAGGCCGGTCGCACCCACCTGATGGACG
>JAXDGQ010000254.1:0-6558 GCA_034664965.1 Solirubrobacteraceae bacterium
TGACCACACCGACCGACTTGCGGTTGAGGAACACGAGCGCCTCGGTGTAGGAGATGCCCGGGTACTTGCGGATGTGAATGATGAAGTGCCGTTTTGACAGGCAGCGGCGCGTGGGCGGGAGGCCCCGGATCGCGCCGTTGGGACCGAAAGCCGGAGGTACCGTCGGCGTACCCGACGGCGCAGTCGTCGTGGGAGTGCCGACCATGATGGCCGCAGCGCTGGGCGGCGCCTCGAGCGAGAAGTAGCTCGATCCACCCGGCGGAATCGCAGGCGAGAAGTTCACGGTGCCGCTGCTCGTATCGGCCGAGACGCCCGAGAACCACGACGTCGGTCCCTCATAGCCGTTCTGTCGGGCGCCGTTGGGCCACGGCAGGGCGCCGCTGGCGCCGGGCTCGGTGTAGCCGGCGGGCTCCCCGGCGGGCGGTGGGAACGAGCACGCGATGCTCTGCGTCGCGCATGTCGTGCCCGCCGGCGAGCCGGGGACCGGAACGCATCCCGGCGGAATCGGTGCCGTCCCCGGGTTGCAGATCCCGTCGGACTCGAAGCCGAAGAGGGATGTCCCCGGAGCGGCGAGCGGCAGCGCGACGATCGACCTGGAGGAGTTGTTCTGCACTCCGATCAGCGAGTCGTCGGAGGACTCGTACGGTCCCTGCGTCGTGTCCTGCGCAACCGACGGCCCGGTGTTGGCGACCGTGACCAGGAACTGGCAGCTCGTGTCCGCGTCCACCGCCGGGCACTGCGGGAACGCCGCCTGCGCCCGAGGCGCCGCAGTGAACGCGATCGCCACAGCTGCCAGCGTCCCCACCAGTGCGCCACCCGCACGCATCGAACGTCTCACGGCCGCAAGCGTATCCGAATGCGGGGTGCCCGCGTCAAGCTCGCGTCTCGGCGCGTGTGATCAGCGCGGCGCAGGCCTCGAGCGCCTCGAGGTGCGGCGCTTCGTCCTCGGTGACGCCCGTCAGGATCTCGATCTCGGCGCCCTCGAAGAGGTTGCCGATGAGCGTCGCGAGGGCGCGCGGGCGCATCGGCAGCTCGACGCCGCGCTCGGCCTCCAGGCGCTGCAGGCGCTCCTGCACCAGACCGCGCCAGCTGCTCTGGGTTGCTCGCCAGCGTTCGGCGAGCTCGGGGTCGGCAAGCCCGGCTGCCCACAGCTCCCAGAGGATGCGCACGTAGCCGGAGCGGATGTCCTCGCGCAGGTAGTCGCAGGCCGTGCGCCACTGCTCGGCGAAGGACCGGTCGTCGCTGAACATCGCCCGCTGGCGATCGAGCAGATGTACGGTGAAGTCCTCCAGAACGGCCAGCAGGAGACCGCGCTTGGAGCCGAAGTGGTAGTGGACGAGCGAGAGTCGCGCGCCCGCACGGTCGGCGACGGCGCGCATCGAGGTCGCCGCGTAGCCCTCCTGGCTCAGCAGTTCGCCGGCGGAGGCGAGCAGCAGCGCGCGCGTCGATTGACCCCGCGCGACGCGGAGGTCTCCACTCGGCTCTGGCGCCGTCGGTTCGGGCACGCTGGTTGACATCGGGTCGCAGTCTACGATACAACTTGGTTGGTCGCCCGACCAAGATCATGTTTCCGAGGTGAGCCCATGGGCAGTCGAGTGGAGGATGAAATGAGCGTCGCCGAGCAGTTCACCGACAGGAGGGCCGAAGCGGGCGAGCCGACCCGGGCGCGGTATCCAGACGAGCAGGGATACATCGAGCGCGACGGCGTGCGCGTCTTCTACGAGGTCTATGGGAGCGGAGAGCCGACGATCCTGTTGTGTCCGACATGGACGCTCGTGCACTCGCGCGTGTGGAAGATGCAGATCCCGTACTTCGCGCGCCATCACCGCGTCGTCGTCTTCGACCCGCGCGGCAACGGCGGGAGCGACCGGCCCCGCACCGTGGAGGCCTATGCCGAGTCGCAGTTCGCCCAGGACGCGCTGGACGTGCTTGACGCGACCGGTACCGAGCGGGCGATCGTGACCGGCCTCTCACGTGGCGCACAGCGCGCCCTGCTGCTTGCCGCAGAGCATCCCGAGCGCGTGCTCGGCCTGGTGCTCATCGGGCCCTACTTTCCCGCCAGCAGATCGCCGAGCAGCATGTTCTTCAGGGCCATGGCGCACCCGTGGGCCGGCAAGCTGTTCCTGCGAGCGCCGATCACGACGCGCGGCTGGGCGAAGTTCAACGCCGTGCACTGGCGCCGGGACTTCCGCGACTTCGTGCAGTGGTTCGCCACGATGGCGGCAAACGAGGCGCACTCCACGAAGGGCTTTGACGATGTCGTCGAGTGGGGGCTGCAGACCGACCCGGACACGTTGATCCTGACGGCGCTCGCCGACGCGGCCGCGCCGGTCACGCGGCGAGGCCAGCTCGCGCTCGCCCGCCGCGTGCAGTGCCCTGTGCTGGTGGTCAACGGCACCGACGACAGGCTGACGAACATCGCCGACGCCGAACTGCTCGCCGAGGCGACGAACGGAAAGCTGCTCGCGCTCGAGGGTGGCGACCACGTACCCGGCGTGCGGCGCGCGGTCGCCGTGAACCTCGCGCTTCGCGAGTTCGTCGACCCCGCCTTCCGTCGGGATCCGACGGTCCACCAGGCCGACGGCCGGCCCCGGGCGCTGTATGTCTCGTCGCCCATCGGCCTCGGCCATGCGCGCCGGGATGTCGCGATCGCCCGCGAGCTGCGCAAGCTCGTCCCGCAGCTGCAGATCGAGTGGCTCGCCCAGGACCCGGTGACCCGGATGCTCGAGCAGGAGGGCGAGCTCATCCATCCCGCCAGCGAGCATCTGGCCAACGAGTCAGCGCACCTCGAGTCGGAGTCCGCCGAGCACGACCTGCAGTGCTTTCAGGCGGTGCGGCGCATGGACGAGATCCTGACTGCGAACTACATGGTCTTCGACGACGTCGTCGCCGAGACGGCGTATGACCTGTGGATCGGCGACGAGGCGTGGGAGCTGGACTACCACCTGCACGAGAACCCGGGTCGCAAGCGCGCGCCCTTCGCCTGGCTGACGGACTTCGTCGGCTGGCTGCCGATGCCCGCGAACGGCGAGCGCGAGGCGTTCGTGGCGGCCGACTACAACGCCGAGATGGTCGAGCACGTCCGCGACCACCCGGAGATCCGCGACCGGGCGATCTTCGTCGGCAATCCCGAGGACATCGTCAGCGACCGCCTGGGCCCCGGCCTCCCCGCGATCCGGGAGTGGACGGAGCGCAACTTCGACTTCGCCGGCTACATCACCGGCTTCGACCAGGGCGAGCTTCGCGACCGCGAGCGCCTGCGCGCCGAGCTCGGCTACCAGCCGCACGAGCGCGTCGTCGTGGTCACGGTCGGCGGCTCGGGCGTCGGCGCGGATCTGCTGCGGCGAGTGATGGCGGCCTTCCCGGCCGCGGCGGAGCTCGTTCCCGAGCTGCGGATGATCGTCGTGGCCGGGCCTCGCATCGACCCGGCGACGCTGCCTGGCGCCGACGGCCTGGAGGTGCGCGCCTACGTCGAGGACCTCTACCGCCACCTCGCCGCGTGCGACCTCGCGGTCGTCCAGGGCGGCCTCACGACCGCGATGGAGCTGACCGCGGCAAGGCGCCCGTTCCTCTACTTCCCCTTGCGACATCACTTCGAGCAGTGCTTTCACGTGGCCCACCGGCTCGATCGCTACCGAGCGGGCCGGCGAATGGACTTCGACGACGCGACCCCAGCCGTGATCGCCCGAGCGATTGCCGAGGAGATCACGAGCGACGTCGACTACCGCCCGGTGGAACAGGACGGCGCTCGCCGGGCGGCGCAGCGCATCGCCGAGCTAATCAACTAACCCCAGGAGGAGACATCATGCAATCCATCCCACGCGAGGACGTCCCGGTCGTGATCGACGACAACGGCGTCGAGGTCCGCCTGCGCGACGAGGACGGTCTCTCCGTCGGGTTCGTGCGGCTGCCGGCCGGCGCCGACCTGCGCCCAGCCACCAAGGGTCTGCCGGATGACCTCTGCCCCTGTCCGCATTGGGGCTACATGATCAAGGGACGCGTGCGCATGCACACGGTGGACGGACACAAGGACTTCGCCGCCGGCGAAGCCTTCTACTGGGCCGCCGGCCATGCCCCCGAGGCGCTCGAGGACTCCGAGTACGTCGACTTCTCGCCGACCGAGCAGTTCCGGCCGGTGATCGAGCACATCACCTCCGGGGCCGCCGCATCGGCGTGACTGCAGGCCCCTGGGCGATCGCCTCCTTTACGCTGAGATGCTGTGGCCGATCGAGGAAGCGCAGCTGAGCCTGCGGCGATCCGCGCCGTCGTGCGCGGCGACGTGCAGGCCGTCGGCTTTCGCGATGCGACCATGCGCCGGGCGCGCGAGCTGGGGGTGATGGGCTGGGTGCGAAACGGCGAGGACGCGACCCTGCAGGTTCACGCCGAGGGCCCCGCGCCGGCCGTCGAGGGCCTCTTGACCTTCCTGCACGAGGGCCCGTCGGCCGCGCGCGTCGCGCAGGTCGCGATCGACCGGGTCGCGGTCGAGGGCCACGAGCAGTTCGCCGTGCGCGGTGTCAGCGCGGGCGCGTTCGTCGTGCAGGAGCACGCCGCCACGGCGCACCACTTCGATCTGCGCCTGGAGGTCGACGGGGTGATGCGCTCGTGGGCGGTCCCCAAGGGCCCGTCGCTTGACCCGGCGGTCAAGCGCCTGGCCGTCCAGGTCGAGGACCACCAGATCGCGCACAACACGTTCGAGGGGGCCGCCGGAGCGGGTGCGGTGATCGTCTGGGACCGGGGGACCTATGAGCAGGGCGGACGCGTCGCATGGCCGCAGGCGCTCACGCGCGGGCACGCCGTGTTCGTGCTGCACGGCGAGAAGCTGCGCGGCGGCTTCGCGCTGCAACGCACACGGCCGGGCGAGAAGGCGCAATGGCTGCTGATCAAGCGCCGCGACGAGCACGCCCAACCCGGAGCTGACGTCGTCGCCGAGCACCCCCGCTCGGTCCTCAGCGGACGCACGCTCGACGAGGTGCGCGGATGAGCGGACGGCCCGGCAGGCAGCTCAGTCACGGTCGGCTGCTGCGGCGCCCGTGCGGGTGGCTGCGTGCTCCTCGAGCATCGGCACCAGCGAGGAATGCGCGAACAGCCCCGGCACCACCGGGGCGAGGAAGTTGACGAGCCGGTAGGCGACCACCGACAGCAGCGCGTGCGCCGCGTCGACGTGCACGGCGATCAGCGCGAGCGTCAGCAGCACCTCGGTGATGCCGGCGCCGGCGAGCGGCAGCGAGCGGCGGCTGGCGGCGTAGCCGGTGGCGTAGGCGACGACCAGCGCGGGCACGCTCAGCTCGACGCCGAAGCACTGCAGCGCAAAGCCAAGGCAGGCGATCTCGGCCGCCCAGTAAACGCCCATGCCGACGAGCGCCAGCGGATGCTCCAGCGGACGCCGTACCACCTGGCGCAGGATCTGGGCGCCTGCCAGGAGCTCGCCGATCCACGGGCGCACGCGACCATGCGAGCGCTGGAAGTAGTTGCGGATACGCGGCTGCGTGGCCCACCAGGCGAGCGCGAAGCCGGGCGGCACGGCGAACACCCACGGGAGCGTCAATACCGGCGACGCGCGGCTGGATTCGACCATCAGGATCAGCGCGCAGACACACGCCGCGGGCGCGATCAGCAGGTACTCGATGACGCCGAGCGCAAGCACCTGGCGGCGCGCTTCGCGGCGGCTGCGATGCACGGCGACGAGCGCGTGACGGTCGAATGAGAAGCCGCCGAGCGCCACGAACGGGCCGAAGCCGGCCACGACCAGCCGCACCGTCAGCAGCAGCGAGAGCTGGGGCTGGCCGGAGGCGAGCACGGTCGCGCGGTAGGCGAGCACGTAGCCGACATAGGACAACAGCTCGAAACCGAGCGCGACCAGCAGCCAGATCGGCTGCATGTGGATCAGCGTGTGCCATAGGGCGCGCGGGCTGTCCGAGGCGGCGATCGCCGCGACCGTCCCCGTGGCGATCAGCACGGAGAGGACCATCGTCACGCGCGGGCGGCGGGTGGGATCTCTCATCGCCACCGCGACGCTATCGTGCGGCGCCCGCCGCTGGTCTCGCTTCACGGGCGGCCGAGTGCCGCGATGAGTTTTCCGCGAGCGCGCCGTCTGATCAGCAACGACACCGAAAGGAGCACCGGATGGGCAAGATCGTCGTAACGGAGTTCGTCTCGCTGGACGGCGTGATGGAGGCGCCGGGCGGAGGCGAGGAATACGAGCATCAGGGCTGGACGTTCGAGGTGGACCGCGGTGCCGAGGGCGACATGTTCAAGCTCGACGAGGCGATGTCGGCCGAGGCGCTCTTGCTTGGGCGCAGGACCTACGAAGGGTTCGCCGCCGCGTGGCCGTCGATGGAGGGTGAGTTCGCCGACAAGTTCAACGGGATGCCCAAGTACGTGGTCTCCTCGACGCTGTCAGAGCCCCAGTGGAACAACTCGACCGTGCTCGCCGGCGACGCCGCGGAGGAGGTCGCCAAGCTGAAGGAGACGCTCGACGGCGAGATCACCGTCCACGGAAGCGCCCAGCTGGCGCAATCGCTGATCGAGCACGACCTCGTCGACGAACTGCGCCTGATG
>JAXDGQ010000255.1:0-5064 GCA_034664965.1 Solirubrobacteraceae bacterium
TTCGACGGTCGAGTCGATGACGCTCGTGCTCGCCTCCGGCACGGTCATCGACACGGCGGCGCCCGACGCCGAGCAGCGCTTCGCAGCGGCCGAGCCCGAGCTCGCGCGGGGGCTGCTGGCGCTGCGCAAGGAGCTGCTCGGCGACGACGCGCTCGCCCAGCGCGTGTGGCGCAAGTTCGAGATCACGAACGTCACCGGCTACCGGCTGTGCGCCCTGCTCGACGCCGACACGCCGCTGGAGATCTTCCGCCGGCTGGTGGTCGGCTCGGAGGGCACGCTCGCGTTCATCGCCGAGGCGGTGATGCGCACGCGGCCCGAGCCGGCGCAGACGACGCTCGCGTGGGCGCACTTCGAGAGCATCGACGCCGCAGCCGATGCCGTTCCGGCACTCGTCGCGGCCGGTGCCCGCGCGACCGAGCTGATGGTTGCACCGGCCCTGATCGCGGCGGCCTGGAACATGGAGGGCTGCCCTGAGTACTGGCGCGAGCTGCCGATGCAGTCGGCCGCGTTGATCCTCGAGTTCGGCGGCGAGGACGCGACCGAGCTGGACGCCGGCGAGGCCGCGGCCGGGCAGGCGCTGGCCGGCCACGAGCTGATCCGCCCGCTGCAGTTCACGCGCGCGCACGAGGAGATCGAGTTGACCTGGACCGTCCGCGAGGGGCTGTTCGGGCTGGTCGGGCGCCTGCGGCCGCTCGGCTCCGCGCTGATCATCGAGGACGTGTGCGTGCGGCCCGAGGCAATCGCGCAGTGCGCGCGCGACCTGCAGGCGCTGCTCGCCAAGCACGAGTTCCTCGTCGGCGTCGCCGGTCACGCGTCGGCCGGCAACCTGCACTTCCAGCTGACGCCCGACTTCTCAAAGCCCGAGGACCTGCAGCGCTACGAGCGCTTCATGGAGGAGCTGGTCGAGCTGATCGTCGGCAAGTACGACGGCTCGCTGAAGGCCGAGCACGGGACCGGCGTGAACATGGCGCCCTATGTCGAGCGCGAGTGGGGGCCCAAGGCGACGGAGATGATGTGGCAGATCAAGCGGCTCGCCGATCCGCTCGGCGTGCTCAATCCCGGCGTCGTGCTCAACCGCGACGCGGACGTTCACCTCAAGCACCTCAAGAGCCAGCCGCAGATCGAGGAGATCGCCGCTCACTGCGTGGAGTGCGGCTTCTGCGAGCCCGTCTGCCCGAGTCGCAACACGACGACGACGCCACGCCAGCGGATCGTCATCCGCCGCGAGATGGCACGCCAGCCGGAGGGCTCGCCGGTCTTGCAGGCGCTGCTGACGGACTACGAGCACGATGCCATCCAGACTTGCGCCGCCGACGGGAGCTGTCAGGGCGCGTGCCCGGTGGCAATCGATACGGGCGCGCTGATGAAGGAGTTTCGCCGCCGCGAGCGCACCGACCGCGAAGAGGCGGTGGCGCTTGTCGTCGCCGAGCGCTACGCGTCGGTCGAGCGCGCGGCGCGCGCCGGGCTCTCCGGCGCACGCGCGGCGGAGGCGGTTCTGGGCGCGCGCGCGGTGGCGAAGGTGCCCCGGCTGGTGAGACGGCGAGTGAGCCACGAGCTCGTACCGCTGCTGCCGGCGAATCTGCCGCCCGCGGCGCCCGCGCGCCTGCCCGCGTCCGAGCGCTCCGGCGCAGCGGCTGTGTACCTGCCGGCGTGCATCAACCGCATCTTCGGGAATCCCGCCGGCAGCGAGCCGCGGCCCTCGCTGCCGGACGCGCTCACCGCCGTCTCGGCTCGCGCCGGCCTGCCGGTGTGGATTCCCGACGACGTGGCCGGGCACTGCTGTGCGACGCCGTGGAGCTCGAAGGGCTTTCAGCGCGGCCAAGATCACATGGCGAGGAAGACCGCCGCATCGCTGTGGCGCTGGAGCGACGGCGGGCGCTTGCCGGTCGTGATCGACGCGAGCTCGTGCGCGCAGGGCCTGCTCGAGGACGTCGCTCCGCGGCTGGACGAGGCCGGGCGCGAGCGCTTCGCCCAGATCGAGGTGCTCGACTCGATCGCTTGGGCGCACGATCACCTGCTCGCCCGCCTGCAGGTCCGGCGCAGGGTCCAGAGCGTCGCGCTCCATCCGACCTGCTCAGCGACGCAGCTCGGACTCGCCGGCAAGCTCCGGGCGCTGGCCGGCGAGCTGGCGGACGAGGTGCTGATCCCGGCGGGCACCACCTGCTGTGGAATGGCGGGCGATCGCGGCCTGCTGCACCCGGAGCTGCCCGCGTCGGCGCTTAGCGAGGTGGCCGCCGAGCTCGGCGAGCACCCACTCGGCGAGCACCTCTGCAGCAACCGGACGTGCGAGATCGCCCTGCAGCTAGCGACCGGCGAGGCGTACGGCTCATTCGTGCTGTTGCTGGAGCGGCTCACACGGCCTACCCTTGCCGGACACGCTGATCCGCACGATCCACAGAGCCGAGAGGGAGTGCACGAATGACAGCAAAGGCCGACTTCACGCCGCAGGAGTGGGATCAGGTCCTCGAGGGCCCCACGAGCGCGGGCATGATCGTGATCACCGCTCAGCGCGGCGGAACCGTCCGTGAGACCTTCTCGATGGCCAAAGCGTATGGCGAGGCACGCCAACGCCATGGCCAGAGCGAGCTGCTCGATGCGATCGTCACGGCCAAGCCCGAGCTCGATCGCACGCGCAGCGGCTCACTCGAGGAGCTCAAGACTCGCAACCTGGGCCACATCCGTGACGCCGTCGCACTGCTCGAGGGCAAGGCCAGCCCGCAGGAGCTCGACGAGTACAGGCGCTTCGTGCTCGGCCTGGCCGAGACGGTCGCCGCCGCGCATCGCGAGAGCGGTCGCGATGGCGACCCGGTGAGCGATGCCGAGCGGGCGGCGATCGCTGCGATCGCCGACGCGCTCGGGTAGCCGCGGCCCCCTCGGCGCGGCCGACATGACGCGCGCGGCTGTGCGCGGGCGCAGGGCGATGGCCCGACCGTGTCTCTCTATAGTGTGCCGCCGCGATGCCGAGACGACACACCTTCACGACCGCACCGCTGCTGGTCCTGCTGCTGATCGCAGTGGCGATCGCCGGTTGCGGCGGCTCATCGTCCGCTTCGGGCAACGGCATCGCCGGCAAGACTCCCACCGAGATCCTGGCGGCCACCAAAGCCGCCAGCGACGCGGCGAAATCGGTGCACGTGTCCGGCTCGATCGTCAGCGGAAAATCGTCGATCACGCTGGACATGAGCCTGCTCGCGGGCAGAGGCGGCCGCGGCAAGCTCTCAGAGAGCGGGCTGCCGTTCGAACTGATCCAGGTCGGCGGCTCGGTGTACATCAAAGGCAGCGCGGCCTTCTACAAGCGCATCGGGGGAACCGCCGCGGCACAGCTGCTGCAGGGCAAGTGGCTGAAGGCGCCGTCGAGCGACGCGAACTTCGCCTCGTTGAGCCAGCTCACAGACCTGCGTCAGCTGGTCGACCAGACGCTCAGCAGCCACGCATCGCTGAAGAAGACCGGGACGACCACGATCGACGGGCAGAAGGTCGTTGGTCTCACCGATACGAGCAAAGGCGGAACGCTGTACATCGCCACCACCGGCAAGCCCTATCCGATCGAGATCGCCAAAGATGGATCGGGCGGCGGCAAGATCACCTTCGATCGCTGGAACAGCACCGTCACGCTGGCCGCCCCGGCGAACGCGATCGACGTCGCGCAGCTGCAGTCCCGCGGCAAATAGCGCCCGAACATTCGTCCAGGGGCCAATTTGGGCACTCAAGAGCGCTGCGCGCCGCGCCGACCGCCTGCTTACCGGGGAACTTGACTGTCGCCAACCCCCGTTTTGCCCGTGAGCGGAGTTATCCAAGCCAGCTTTCGACGACCCGCTCGACGCGGGAGCTCCCAGACGCGCCTGGACGGCTCGCCGTCCTCGCTCAACGCCAGCAAGTCCGACGCGGCCAATCGCGCCGGCTTGTCCAGGGAGCCGGGGGGTAAGCTCGACGGCGTGGGGCAATCTCCAAAGCCGCCGCGCAGGCGCAAGGAGTCCGGCCAGGATGCCCGGCGCGCGAACGCCACGCTGCTGTGGGCTCCGTGGGCCGTACTTGCACTAGCCGCGGTCGCAGGCGCCTTCCTGACGGCCGGCTCGGCGATCGAGATCGTCTGCATCGCGGTGCTCGCGGGCGCGACGATCGCGCTCGGCTGGCGCTTTGGCGAGAGCCGGCGCAGTGCGCTGGAGCAGGAGATCGACGGACGCTCATACGAGCTGCGGCGCGCGCTCTCGGAGCTCGAGATCGCCCAGACGGAGACCGTGCGTCGACTGTCGATGGCGGTCGAGTTCCGCGATGAGGACACGGGCGCCCACATCGAGCGCATCGGGCGCCTGTCGACGCTGCTGGCAGAACAGATCGGCATGGACCAGGAGTTCTGCGAGCAGCTCAGTCACGCGGCGCCGCTGCACGATGTCGGCAAGGTGGCGATTCCGGATGCGATCCTGCTCAAGCCGGGGCCGCTGACGCCCCAGGAGCGCGCGATCGTCGAGACGCATGCCGAGGAGGGCCACAGGCTGCTGCGCGGATCGTCCTCCTCGATACTCGAGCTGGCGACGACGATCGCCCTCAGCCACCAGGAGAAGTGGGACGGGACGGGCTATCCGCGGGGGCTGACCGGGGAGGCGATCCCGATCGAGGGACGCATCGTGGCGATCGCCGACGTGTTCGACGCGCTCACCAGCGACCGCGTCTACCGCAAGGCCTTCCCGGTGGAGGAGGCGGTGCAGATGATGCGCGAACAGCGCGGCCGCCACTTCGACCCGGTGCTGCTCGACGCTTTCATGGAAGTCCTCGAGAATTCCGGCCCCGACGCGCGCGAGAAAGAGCGCGCGGATCCGAGCGCGCTCGTCGAGAGCACATTGGAGACCTACGGGACGGCGCTGGAACGAGGCGACGCGGAGACCGCCGAGGGCGCGATCGCGACGGCGATCGAGGACGGCATTCCCGCGACCACGCTGCACGGCGAGGTGCTCGCGCGGTGCCTGCTGCGCTTCGTCGAGATGCGCGCTGCGTCCGAGATCGAATGCGTGAGCGAGCGACTGGCGATGGGCTTCTCGCGGGGCGAGGTGGACACGCTCTAGCGCT
>JAXDGQ010000256.1:0-25509 GCA_034664965.1 Solirubrobacteraceae bacterium
AGAGCGGTGGGGTTCGCGAGATGTTCACGGGCCTGATCGCCGACGTCGGCCGCTTGTCCGAGCTGCGGCGAGGCGATGCGGGTGCGCGGCTGCGTATCGAGACGAGGCTGGCCGATCAACTCAGCGAGGGCGATTCGATCGCGGTCAACGGCGTCTGCCTGACCGCGTCCGGCGTGCGCCATGGGAGTTTCGCCGCCGACGCGATGGGCGAGACGCTGATGCGCTCCTCGCTGGGCGAGCTGCAGACCGGGGCGCCGGTCAACCTCGAGCTGGCGCTGCGCGCCGAGGATCGCTTGGGCGGCCACGTCGTGCAGGGCCACGTTGACGCCACGGGCAGCGTCGCCAAGGTCGCCGAGGAAGGGATCGCACGCGTGCTGGAGATCGAGATCGATCCGCGGCTGAAGCGCTATCTGGTGGAGAAGGGCTCGGTCGCCCTCGACGGCGTCAGCCTGACCGTCAGCGCGCTGCACGAGAACGGCTTCGCGGTGTCGCTGATCCCCGAGACCCTGCGCCGCACCACCCTCGGCGGACTCGTGCAGGGCGCGCGCGTGAACATCGAGGTCGACGTGCTCGCCAAGCACGTCGAGCGCCTGATGGCGGAGCGGGCCGACGCCCTCGTGGGGGATGGCGCATCGTGAGCGATCGATCGGAGATCGCCCAGCCCACGACCACGCCTTTCGCGACGATCGAGGAGGCGCTCGAGGAGATCCGGGAGGGGCGGATGGTCGTGGTGTGCGACGACGAGGATCGCGAGAACGAGGGCGATCTGGTGATGGCGGCGCAGTTCGTCACACCCGAGGCGATCAACTTCATGGCCAAGGAGGCGCGCGGCTGGATCTGCCTGGCGCTGACGCCCGAGCGCTGTGACGAGCTCGGCCTGGAGCTGATGACGGCGAAGAACGAGTCGGCCCTGCAGACACCGTTCACGATCACGATCGAGGCTCGCCACGGAGTGACGACCGGCGTCTCCGCGCACGACCGCGCGCACACGATGCAGGTGGCGGTCGATCCCAAGAGCAAGCCGGAGGACCTCACGCAGCCGGGACACGTCAACCCGCTGAAGGCCAAGCCGGGCGGCGTGCTGGAGAGAACAGGCCACACCGAGGCGAGCATCGACCTGGCTCGCCTGGCGGGCCTGTTCCCGGCGGGCGTGATCTGCGAGGTGATGAACGAGGACGGGTCGATGGCGCGCGTGCCGGATCTGGCCGACTACTGCAAGCGCCACGGACTGAAGATGGTGACGATCGCCGATCTGATCGCCTACCGCCGCCGCAACGACCGTCTGATCGAGCGGGTCGTGGAGACGCGGCTCCCCACCACGTTCGGCGACTTTCAGGCGATCGGCTACCGCTCGACGGTCGACGACAAGCACCACGTTGCGCTGGTCAAGGGCGAGGTCGCCGGCGAGGCAGACGTGCTGGTGCGAGTGCACTCGGAGTGCCTGACCGGCGACGTGTTCCACTCGCTGCGCTGCGACTGCGGCGAGCAGCTCGAGTCCGCACTGTCGATGATCGAGCGCGAGGGGCAGGGGGTACTGCTCTACCTCGCCCAGGAGGGCCGTGGCATCGGCTTGCTGAACAAGCTCCGCGCCTATCGTCTGCAGGAGGACGGCTTGGACACGGTCGAGGCCAACGAGCGGCTGGGCCTGCCAGCTGACTTGCGCGACTACGGGATCGGCGCGCAGATCCTCGCCGACCTAGGCCTCAGCTCGATTCGCATCCTCACCAACAACCCGAAGAAGATCCGCGGCCTGGAGGGCTACGGCCTGTCGGTCAGCGCGCAGCTCCCGATCGAGCACGCGCCCAACCAGCACAACGAGTCCTACCTGCGCACGAAGGCTCAACGCATGGGTCACACGCTGCACCATCAGGGTCTGAACCTCGACGAGGAGCTGCTGCACGCCGAGCGTGAGCACGACCGCGCGGCCAGCGAGCGCCGGCGCGAGGATCGGCGCAGTCAATGAGCGACGCCTACGCGATCGCCGTGGGGCGCTTCTACGCGGATCTGGCCGAGCGGCTGCTCGCGGGCGCCCGGGCTGGGTTCGCCGAGGCCGGCGATCACGCCGTCGAGGTGTTCGACGTACCGGGTGCCTTCGAGCTGCCGCTCGCGGCGAGCTATGCGGCGCGGACGGGGCGCTTTGCCGGCGTCGCCTGCCTGGGGGCGGTGATCCGCGGGGAGACCGACCACTACGACTTCGTCTGCGCCGAGACTGCACGGGGGGTGATGCGCGTGCAACTGGACACCGGCGTGCCCTGCGCGTTCGGGGTGCTCACCTGCGCGACGATGGAGCAGGCTCTGGCGCGCACCGGCGGCGGCAAGCGCGACCAGGGCCGCCACGCCGCCGAGGCGGTGCTGGCGATGGCTGCGCTTCGCAGCGAGCTGGCAAGCCGGCCGATCGGAGATCGCTAGACTGCGCGCGATGGCAAAGGTATGTCACAGCTGCGGCAAGGGGCCTGCGTTCGGCCAGAGCCGCAGCCACTCGATGGTCGCGACCAAGCGGCGCTTTGACCCGAACCTGCAGAAGGTGAGGATCATCGTCGGCAAGGCGCCGCGGCGCGTATACGTGTGCACGCGCTGTCTGAAAGCCGGCAAGGTACTGAAGGCCGTCTGAGGACGATCGGTGGTCTGAAGGGCGGCGTCCCCGGGCCGTTCGCCCGGCGAAGGTGATAGAGGTGTCTGCGTGACCGATACGAATCTGGTGCGCTTCCGCGCTGCCGTGGCTGGCGCGCTGGCGCATCTGGAATCGCGCCGCCAGGAGGTCAACGACCTCAATGTGTTCCCGGTCGCCGACGGGGACACGGGCGACAACATGACGCTGACGCTGCGCGCCGTGCTCGACGAGCTCGACCGCCTGATGGGAGCGGACGCCTCGCGCACGATCGACGAGATCGGCCGCGAGGAGATCGTGCAGTCGGTCGCTCGCGCGGCGCTGCTCGGCGCGCGCGGCAACTCGGGGGTGATCCTCTCCCAGCTGATCCGCGGCGCCGCCGAGGAGCTCGTCTCGCGGCCAGGTCAGCTGATAGACGCAACGCTGATCGGCGCGGCGCTGGCGAAAGCCGCCGACCGCGCCTACTCGTCGGTGCGCGACCCCGCCGAGGGCACGATGTTGACGGTGGCGCGCGAGATGGCGCACAAGATCGTCACCGACGTCGCCCACAGCTCGGAGAACCCACGGCTTGGCCCGGCGACCGAGCGCAGCGAGCAGGACGAAGCCATCGCCGCCGCGCTGGAGCGTGCGGTGATCGCCGGCCAAGACTCGGTCAAGCGCGGCCCCGAGCTGCTTGCCGTGCTGCGCGACGCGGGTGTGGTGGACGCCGGCGGCTACGGCCTGACGATCATGTTCGCCGGCGTGGTCGCGGCGCTGCGCGGCGACGAGCCACCCGAGCTCGACCACCACGCGCCGGCGCGCATCAGCCACCCCGAGCACTGCTCGAGCACGTATCGCTTCTGCACGAACTTCGCCGTCACCGGCCGCGACCTCAGCCCGGGTCACTTCATCGAGCCGCTGGAGAGGCTAGGCGACTCGGTGCTCGTCGTCGGCGACTCGAGGACGCTGAAGGTGCACCTGCATACCGACGATCCCGAGCTGGCGACAGAGACCTTCGCCAGCGCCGGGGAGGTATCGCGGCTGGATGTCGCCGACATGCACCTGCAGGTCCAGGAGCGCGACGCCCGGCTGCGCGAGGCCGCGGTGGGCGATGATCGCGCCAACGGCGCGCAGCAGGCGCGCAGCGTCAACGGGCGCGCGCCACACGGCCAGCGCGCCACGGCACAGGGCGCCGCCGCCGGCCGCGCAGGCAGCTCCTCCGATGGCACCGGGGCGCCCGGGGCACGCTGCGGGGCATTGGCGGTCGTCAGCGGCGCCGGGCTGGCTGAGATGTTTCGCGAGCTCGGCGTGCAGACACTCGACGGCGGCCCGACGCTGAACCCCTCCACCTATGACCTGCTCGCGGCGATTCACGAGGTTCCCGCCGAGGAGGTGATCGTGCTGCCCAACAGCGCGAACGTGATCATGGCGGCCGAGCACGCCGCGCAGCTGTCGGACAAGGAGGTCTCGGTGGCGCCGACGACCAGCCAGCAGGCGGGCCTGGCCGCGGCTGTCGCGCTGACGCCGGAGCGCTCGGTCGAGGAGAACGCACAGGCGCTGAAGGAGGCGCTCATGCGCGTGCGCACGGGCGCCGTGGCACCGGCCGCGCGCGACGACCCGCAGGGACGCTTCAGCCGCGGCGACGCGGTCGGCTTCATCCAGGACGAGGTGCTGGCCTGGGGCGATCCCAGCGACACCCTGCAGTCGATTCTGCGCGCGCTGGCAGCCGGCGACGGCGAGAGCGCAGAGCCGGAGCTGATCAGCGTGCTCGCAGGCGAGGATGCGCCAGTGGGGCTCGGGGACATCGAGGGGATGGTCAACGGCGGGGTCGAGCTGGAGCTGCGCCAGGGCGGCCAGCCCGCCTACTGGTGGCTGCTCGCCGCCGAGTAGCCGAAGTTACGACCGCCGTCACGATCATCATCCGCGCGCGATGCCGGCGACGAGGATCACCACGCCCGAAGCGACGCGTGTGAGCGCGTCGGCTGACCAGGCTGCCGGGCAGCTGCGCGCCTTTGCCGACCGCCGGGCGCTGAGCCGCGAGGAGATGTTCGCTGCTGCCGTGCGCTGGCCGCGCCCGGAGCGCCTGCGCGAGCCGCTTGGGCTGCCCGCGGGAAAGCTCGCGGACGGGATGCAGACCCTCGGGCTGACGACCGTCGGCGAGCTGCTCGAGCACCTGCCGCGTGACAGCCGCGAGGCGCGAACGGTCGCCGACCTGGCGCCCGGCGAGCAGGCGACGGTCGCCGTGCAGGTGCGCGCGATCTCCGCGCGGCCGGTGCGCCGGCGCGGCATGCGCCCGCTGGTGCAGGCGACCGTCCACGACGCCACGGGCAGCATGCGCGCGACCTTCTTCAACCAGCCCTGGCTCGTCGAGCGCTACCCGCCGGGCACGCAGCTGCTGCTGCACGGCAAGGCCGACGGGCGCGGCGGCTTTCGCGTCTCCCACCACGCGATCGGCGCCCAGCTCGCGCTCGTCGGGGGCGATGCGCAGGGCGCGCATGAGGCCCCGCCCGCAGGCGCTGGCGAGCGACCCGCCGCCGAGCGCGAAGGCGCCGCCGCGGGGCGCGCGGTCGCCCATTACCCGGCGAGCGAGGGCGTCAGCTCGACGCAGATCCTCACGCTCGTGCAGGGTGTCAGGGAGAGACTCGCCGACGTGCCCGAGCCGCTGCCGGCCATGACGCGCCTGCAAGAGGGCCTGCCCGACCGTGCGAGCGCGCTCGCGGCGATGCACTTCGCGCGTGGCGAGCGCGACAGCGAGCAGGGCCGCGGACGCCTGGCGTTCGAGGAGCTGCTGCTGACGCAGCTGGTGTTCCTGCACCGCCGGGCGCGGCGCGGCGAGCAGGAGACGGCGCATGCCCTGAGCGACCCGCCGCAGATGAGCGCACGCTGGCTGGCCGACGGGCTGCCGTTTGCGCCGACCGGCGACCAGCGGCGGGCGATCGTGCAGATCGACGCCGATCTGGCCGGCACCCGTGCGATGCAGCGCCTGCTGATGGGCGAGGTCGGAAGCGGCAAGACGGTCGTCGCCCTGTACGCGATGCTGCGCGCCGTCGAGCACGGACATCAGGCCGCGCTGATGGCCCCGACGGAGACGCTCGCCGAACAGCACTTCGCGACGATCCAGCGGCTGATCGGCGCCGAGCCCGTCGCCTGCGCGCTGCTCACGGGCTCCACGGCGGCGAGCCGGCGGGCGGATTTGGTCGGCAAGCTCGCCAACGGCGAGCTGTCCCTGGTTGTGGGCACGCACGCACTGATCGAGCCGGATATCGCGTTCGCATCGCTCGCCGTGGCCGTCATCGACGAGCAGCATCGCTTCGGCGTGCGCCAGCGCGCGGCGTTGCACGCCAAGGGGGCGCCGCACACGCTGCACATGACCGCCACGCCGATTCCGCGCACGCTCGCGCTCGCAGGCTACGGCGACCTCGACACGAGCACGCTGCGCGAGCTGCCCCGCGGCAGGCAGCCGATCGACACGCGCATCGTCGCCGGCGAGCGCGCTCGCGCGCGCGCCTATGACGACCTGCGCGCGCAGCTTGGCGCCGGTCGCCAGGCGTTCGTCGTATGCCCGCTGATCGACGAGCAGCCCTCCAGCGATGCAGAGCAGGCGGCGGCGCCCGGCGGCCTGGGAGATCTACGCGCGGCGACCGCCGAGCTGGAGCTGCTGCGCAAGGGCGAGCTGCGCGGCTACCGGCTCGTGCTCCTGCACGGCGGCATGCGACCGCGCGAGAAGCGGCTCGCGATGATGGAGTTTGCGGCGGGAAAAGCGGATGTGCTCGTAGCTACGACGGTCATCGAGGTCGGAATCGACGTGCCCAACGCGACGGTCATGCTGGTGGAGAACGCCGAGCGCTTCGGGATCTCTCAGCTGCACCAGCTGCGTGGGCGCATCGGACGCGGTGAGCACCGCGCCAGCTGTCTGCTGATGGGGCCGCCCGGTGCGGCCCGGCTGCGCGCGCTGGCCGAGCACTCCGACGGCTTTCGCCTCGCGGAGATCGATCTGGAACTGCGCAGCGAGGGCGAGCTCGTGGGCACGCGCCAATCGGGCCTGCGCCAGTTCAAGGTGGCGCAGCTGCCGCAGGATGCGCCCCTGCTCGAGCGGGCGCGCGCGCGGGCCGAGGCGCTCGTCGCGTCCGATCCTGAGCTGCGCGAGCCGGAGAACGCCCTGTTGGGGGACCTGCTGCGCCGCAGCTTCGGCGCCGAGGCGCTGGAGCCGATACCCGCCTAGCGACCCATTCCAGGATGCCTCGGCGGACCTCCGGTCAGGCAGACCTGCGCCGGGGCGCTGGCGATCGCGCGAGGGGAGGGGTTCAGACGGTCGCGCCGCGCGCGCCCGGTGGCACCCTGGCGTTACGGTGGCGCGCATGCGCGTTATCGCGGGAGACCTCGGCGGCAGGCATATCCAGGCGCCCGTCGGGCGGGTCACACGGCCGACCTCCGACCGCGTGCGCGAGGCGTTGTTCGCGATGCTCGACGACGTTGGCGGGTTGCGCGTGCTCGACCTGTTCGCGGGCAGCGGCGCGCTGGGCATCGAGGCCCTATCGCGGGGTGTCGCCGAGGCCGTGTTCGTCGAGCGCGACGCGCTCGCGCTGCGCGCGCTGCGCGCGAATCTGGCCTCGCTGGACCTCGCCGCGCCGAGGGCGCGAGTGCGCCGCAGCGATGCCCTGGCGGCGCTCCGGAGCGCACGGCGGCGGAAAGAGACATACGATCTGATCTTCATCGACCCCCCCTACGCCAAGGCGCGCGAGTTGGGGACCGAGCTCTCGGTGGTCCTGCCGCCGCTCCTGGCAACCGCGGCACGCGTGATCGTCGAGAGCGATCGGCGGGTGCCGCTGGCGCTCGGTATGCAGGTCGAGCGCGAACGGCGCTACGGCGACACGACGATCACGATCCACTCCCATCAATGACCCCATCAGAGAAGTCGATAGCCGTGTGCCCGGGCTCCTATGACCCGATCACCAACGGGCATCTCGACGTGATCAGGCGAGCCGCACGGCTATATGACGAAGTCGTCGTCGCGGTCGTCAACCGCTCGGTCCGCAAGAGCCAGGCGCTGTTCGGGATAGACGAGCGGATGGACTTCATCGAGCGCGCGATCGCAGACCTCGACGGCGTCCGCGCGGAGCCCTTCTCGACGCTCGTCGTGGAGTTCGCCAAGCACGTCGGCGCCCGCGCGATCGTCAAGGGGCTGCGCGCGATCTCCGACTTCGAGTACGAGCTGGAGATGAACCAGCTCAACCGCCGCCAGGATCCCGAGATAGAGTCCGTTTACCTGATGGCCAGCCCGCAGTACAGTTTTCTGTCGTCGAGCGGCGTCAAGGAGCTCGCCACGTTCGGAGGTAAGATCGATGATCTCGTCCCGGACGAGGTGGCTCGACGCTTGCAGGAAGAGCTGAAGCGCTGACGAAATGGGACGTGACTTGTGATCTGCAACTCGATTGAAGGCCCGCCTGGGCCGCCAACCGCGCACCGCTAGCCCAACACATGGACGTCCTCGTACTCATAGACAAGCTCGACGACTTGGTGCACAACGCCAAGCCTGTGCCCCTGACCGATCAGGTGCGCGTCGACAAGGAGGAGATCTACGACATCCTGGACCAGATGCGTGCGACGATCCCCGAGGAGATCAAGCAGGCCCGCTGGATCGTCAAGGAGCGCCAGGAGATGCTCGCCGAGGCCAAGAAAGAGGCCGAGCGGATCATCAAGGACGCGCGCGAGCGCCAGGAGCGCCTGGTCGGCGAGGAGGAGGTCACCAAGCAGGCCGAGCGCGCCGCCGAGGACATCGTCGAGGACGCCAGGGCGCGCGAGCGCGAGATCAGGCTCGGTGCCGAGGACTACGCCGACGAGATCCTCAACACGCTCGAGGTCAACCTGTCGAAGTTCATCGCAGCGGTCCAGCGTGGGCGCGAGCGCCTGCAGGGCAAGGACGAACCAGCCGAAGTCGGCTGATCGCCGAGGCGGCGCAGGCCGCTTGCGTGCGTCCTCGTTGGGATAGGGTCAGCGGCGATGGACGCTCAGGAGGTCCGATACAAGCTGCAGGTCGCGCGGGCGCTGCTCGGCACGGGGATCGCGCATCCCGAGCGCCCGGACAGGACGCTGCGCTCGCTCGCCGCGCTGCACCGCTGGGGGCCGAGCTCTCCGGCCGCCTACACAGGCGGTGCGATCCGCTTCCCCGATCGAGCGGCGATCGTCGATGACCGCGGCACCCTCACCTTCGCGGAGGTGCATCGGCGCACCAACGCCCTGGCGCACGTGCTCGCGGATGCTGGCATCGGCGAACGGGACAGCGTCGCGATCATGTGTCGCAACCACCGCGGGTTCGTCGAGGCGACGGTCGCCTGCGCCAAGCTGGGAGCGGGGGCGCTTTACCTGAACACGATGTTCGCCGGCCCGCAGATCACCGACGTGCTCGCGCGCGAAGCGCCGGCCGCGGTGATCTATGACGAGGAGTTCGCCGATCTGGTCGCCGAGGGCGCCGCCAAGCGCAAGCGCTTCGTCGCCTGGGGCGAGCCGGGCGCCGAGGCGTCCGCGCCCATGCTGGAGGAGCTGATCGCCACCGCCGACACCTCCGATCTGCGCCCGCCGGCCGAGAAAGGCCGCGTCGTGATTCTGACCTCGGGGACGACTGGCGCTCCGAAGGGGGCAGCGCGCCAGCAGCCGGACACGCTCGAGCCGGCGGCGGCGCTGTTCTCGAAGATCCCGCTGAAGGCGCGCGAGACGACGATGATCGCCGCGCCGCTGTTTCACTCATGGGGCTACGCCCACTTCACGCTGGGTCTGGCGCTGTCGACGACGCTGGTGCTGCGGCGCAGGTTCGACCCCGAGGACACGCTGAAGGCGGTCTCCCAGCACCGCGCGAGCGCACTTGCCGTCGTGCCGGTGATGCTCCAGCGCATGCTCGACCTCGGCCCCGAGACGCTCGCGTGCTACGACACGCACTGCCTGAAGATCATCGCCGTCAGCGGGTCGCTGCTGCCGGGCGATCTTGCGACGCGCGCGATGGATGCCTTCGGCGAGGTGCTCTACAACCTCTACGGATCGACCGAGGTGGCGTGGGCGACGATCGCCACGCCCGAGGACCTGCGCGCCGCGCCCGGCACGGCGGGGCGCCCGCCGATGGGGACGATCGTGAAGCTGCTCGACGGCGACGGGCAGGAGGTCGCCGCCGGCGAGGGCGGCCGGATCTTCGTGGCCAACGAGATGATGTTCGACGGCTACACCGGCGGTGGCGGCAAGGAGATCGTCAGCGGCCTGATGAGCACAGGCGACGTCGGGCACTTCGACGGCGACGGGCGCCTGTTCGTCGACGGGCGCGACGACGAGATGATCGTCAGCGGCGGCGAGAACGTCTTCCCGCGCGAGGTGGAGGACCTGCTGGCCGATCACGAGTCGATCGAGGAGGTGGCGGTCGTCGGGGTGCCGGATGACGACTTCGGACAGCGCCTGAAGGCCTTCGTGGTACCGCGCGAGGGGGCGCAGCTCAGCGAGGACGCGGTGCAGGCATACGTCAAGGCCAACCTTGCCCGCTACAAGGTGCCGCGCGAGGTCGTGTTCCTCGACGAGCTGCCGCGCAACGCGACCGGAAAGGTGCTCAAGCGCGAACTGCAGGCTGCCTGACGGCGTTTCCCGAGACTGCCCACCGGCGTCGCTAGCCTTCTCTGCATGCCCGCTGCAGTGCACGATTTCGACCTCGGCGCCCTGCGCCTGAGCTCGGGAGAGGGCCGGCACCTGGAGCTCGCGGTGCCGATCGAGCCGCTGCTGCTCGGTGGCGAGTCCTACGGCGCTGAGTCGCTGCAGCTGGGCTCGTCGAGCGTCCCGGTCGTGCTTGAAATATCGCGCATGATGGGCGGCGGCTATGCGCTTCGCCTTCGCTTCTCGGCTGCGCTGACCGGGCCTTGCACGCGTTGTCTGAAGCAGGCGCGACCGAGCGTCGCGGTCGACGCGCGCGAGGTCGACCGACCGGGCGAAGGCGAAGAGCTGGAAAGCCCCTATGTCAGCGAGGAGACGCTCGATCTCGCCGCCTGGGCGCGCGACGCGTTCGTCCTGGCCACGCCGTCGAAGGTGCTCTGCCGTGAGGACTGCGCCGGCCTGTGCCCGACCTGCGCGGCCGATCTCAACGAGGCCGGCCCCGAGCACCGCCACGAGGCCGCGCCCGACCCTCGCTGGGCGAAGCTGCGCGAGCTCGAGCTCGAGTAGGCCACCTGCGGGCTGGTAGCCTTCTCCCGTCCATGGCGGTCCCCAAGAAAAAGCAGTCGCACAGCCGCACGGCCAAGCGGCGTGCGCAGCACAAGATCGGCACCCCTGCGGTGAACGCCTGTCCGCAGTGCCACAGCCCGCGCAGGCCGCACCGGGTGTGCCCGGTGTGTGGCTTCTATGCCGGCCGTGAGGTCGTCGCGCCCGCCGCGCACGACCACGCGCACGACCACGACGAGTAGCCGCGCGGTGGCGCCCGGGCCGCTGTCCTCCGCCTCGCAGCCGGACGCGCCCCGGGCCGGCGCCGTGGTTGTCGCAGTCGACTGCAACGGCGCCGATCTCGGCCCCCGCGAGGTGGCCGCGGGCGCGGCGATCGCCGCGCGGCGCGGCGCGCAGGTGATCCTGTTCGGCCCGGCCGCCGAGCTCGGCGAGCCGCCCGCGGGCGTCGAGATCGTCGACGCGCCGGTGTCGATCGCCAAGAGCGCCGACCCGGCCAGCGCCGTTCGCGCCAATCCGCAGGCCTCGATCGTGCAGGCGGCGCGCGCCGTCGCCGGCGGGCGCGCCCAGGCATTCGTGTGCGCCGGCGGCACAGGGGCGGCGCTCGCCGCCGGCCTGTTCAACATCAAGCGCACGCGCGGCGTTTATCGCCCGGCGCTGGCGCTGCCGCTGCCGATACCGGGAAGCCCGGTGACCCTGCTCGACGTGGGCGCCAACGCCGTGGTGCGCCGCGAGCATCTCGTGCAGTTCGCCTTCATGGGCGCCGCCCTCTCGAGCACCGTGCTCGGGGTGCAGCGCCCCCGCGTCGGGTTGCTGTCAAACGGCGAGGAGTCGGGGCGGGGCAGTCCGCTCGTCGTGGAGGTCCACGCGGAGCTCGTGCAGCGCGCCGGCGCAGCCGCGCCGGCGTTCGAGTTCGTCGGCAACGTCGAGGGCGGCGATGTGACCAGTGGCGCGGCCGACGTGATCGTGACCGACGGCTTCACCGGCAACATCGCGCTGAAGCTGATCGAGGGCGTCGCCCAGACGATCATGGGCGCCGTCAGGGACGCGGCAACATCCTCGACGCGCGGGAAGCTGGGCGGGGCGCTGCTGCGCGGCGCGCTGGGGGACTTTCGCGCGGAGATCGACCCCGAGCTGCAGGGGGGCGCGTACCTGCTGGGGCTGCGCCGGCTCGGCGTCGTGCCGCACGGCCGCTTCTCGCGCACCGGCTTCGCCGAGGCGATCCTGCGCGCCGAGCGCGGCGCGCGCGAGGACATCGTCGGTCAAACCGAGCGCGCGCTGGCGGCCGCAGGCGCTCTCAGGGAGTCGCCCATGTCCGCGCCGGACGCTAGCCTGGCGCACACCGAATGAGTCCTCCGATCTGGCCCACGACGATGGCGTTTGCGCACCGGCGCGGGGTCCCGTTGCCCGGCTGGGCGAGCGAACCGGGATGACGCCGGCGCAGACCCGCGAGCAGGTGTTCGCGCTGATCCAGGCCCACCTGGCCGACGAACTCGACGTGCAGCCCACGGCGATCGCCGACGCAACACGCTTCAAGGAGGACCTGGAGGCCGACTCGCTCGATCTGTACACGCTCGTGCAAGAGCTGGAGGACAGCTATGGCGTGAGCATGTCCGACGAGCAGGCCGCGCGGATCCTCACGGTCGGCCAGGCCGTGGAGTTCGTCCTCGTGCACCAAGACGGAGCGGCCGATGGGCGCGCATGAAGCTGCTTTCCGAGCTGCTGGAAGAACTGCCCGACGACCTGGCGCGTCAGGTCTTCACGCACGCGTCGTGGAGCGAGCGGCGCGGGGACTCCTATGCGCGCCTGGCGTTCCTCGGCGACAGCGTGCTCGCGCTCGCGGTCACCACGCACCTGTATCCGCGCCTGGAGGCCGAGCGCTTTGGCGCCGGGAGGCTGACGAAGATCCGCGCCCAGGCCGTCTCGGGCGTGTCGTGCCGGGCCGTGGCCGAGCGCCTGGCGCTTCCCGAGCGGCTGCGGGCGGCGGCCCCTGCGGGTGTGCGCGACAGCGCTGCCGCGCTCGTGGAGACCGAGCGCGTGCTGGCGTCGGTGATCGAGGCCGTGATCGGCGCCTGTTACCTGCACGCCGGATACGAGCGCACCGCGCGGGCGGTGGTCGAGGCGTTCACGCCCGAGATCGAGGAGGCGCTGGAGCATCCGGTCGACTTCAAGTCGGCGCTGCAGGAGCTGCTCGCCCGGCGCGGCGAGGAGGTCGGCTATGCGGTGACCGACGAGGAGGGTCCTCCGCACGCTCGCACCTACACCGTCGTCGCGCGGGTCGGCGCGCAGGAGCTGGGCAGCGGGAGCGGTCGCAGCAAGAAGCACGCCGAGCAGGATGCCGCCCGCGAGGCCGTAGAGAAGCTCGAGGCAGAGGCATAGGGGCGTCATGCGCCTGAAGTCGCTGACGCTGAAGGGCTTCAAGTCCTTTCCCGATCGCACTCGGCTGGACTTCGGTCCCGGCGTGAGCGTGGTCGTGGGTCCCAACGGGTCGGGAAAGTCCAACGTGACCGACGCCGTACTCTGGGCGATGGGCGAGCAGTCGCCGCTGGCGATCAGGGGTCAGTCGATGCAGGACGTGATCTTCGGCGGCGGACACGGCGTCCAGGCGCGCAGCGCGGCCGAGGTCGAGATCGTCCTGGACAACTCCGACGGGACCGTCGAGTTGCCACTCAGCGAGATCTCGATCGTGCGCCGCCTGGACCGCACCGGGGATGGCGGCTACCGGCTCAACGGCGCGCGCTGCCGGCTGACCGACGTGATCGAGGTGCTGTCGGACACGGGTCTGGGCAAGGAGACGCACTCGGTCATCTCACAGGGCCGCGTCGAGGCGATCGTCACATCCAAGGCACGCGATCGACGGATGCTGATCGAGGAGGCGGCCGGGCTCGGCAAGCACCGCAAGCGCAGGCGCCGCGCGCAGCTGAAGCTGGAGCGCACGCAGGAGAACCTCGATCGCGCGCTCGACGTGGAGCGCGAGGCGCGCACGCGCCTGCGCCCGCTCAAGCGCCAGTCCGAAGCTGCGGAGCTGCACGAGCGCCTCGAGCACCAGACGCTGCAGGCCCGCTGGGAGCTCGCCACGGACGCCGCGCAGACGTGTCGGGCAGAGCTCGCACGCGCCGAGTCACGTGTTGCCGATGCGCGCGAGGCGCGCGCTGAGATCGAGTCAAAGCTCGAGCTGACCGTCCAACGTCGCGGACGGGCAGAGCGCGCGCTGTCCGAGCGCGCCGAGCGCCACGACGCGCTGTCCCAGCGCGTGTACGAGGGGCGCTCCGCGCACGAGCGCCTGGGATTGCGAGGCGAGCAGGTCGCCGCGGGCACACAAGCTCTGACACGGCGCATCGAGCGTCTCGAGCAGGAGCTGAGCGCGCTGAACGGTCCGGGCACTCAGCCGGGCGAAGGCGACGGCGCAGCTGAGGCGGGCGAGACGCGCATAGCGGCGCTGGAGCAGGAGCTCGCAGAGCTTGCCGGTCGGCGCGCGCAGGAGGTCGGCTCGGAGGTCGCAGAGCTCGAGAGCGCGCTTGCAGGCCAGCGCTCGCGCGTGGAGCAGGTCGAGGCCGAGCTCGCTGCGGCCGCTGGCGCGCGCGAGCTCGCCGACGCCGAGGTGGCGAGCGCCCGCGAGCGCCTCGCGCACGCCGAGCGCGCCGTACAGGACACTCGCCGCGAGGCCGCCCGCGTCGGCGCCGAGCTGGCGGCGGCCAACCAGTTCCTGCGTGGGCACGCGGGCGTGGCCAACGGCACGCCGGATGGCGCTCCGCGGTCGCTCAGCGAGGATCTGCGGGTCCGCGACGGCTACGAGCTCGCGCTCGCGGCGGCCCTGGGCGGCCGGCTCGATGCCGCCGTGGTCAAGGACGTCCCGGGTGCAGAGTCGCTGCTGGACCGAGCTGGGCCCGATGGGGGCACCGCGCTGCTGGCCGGCGCAGCCAGCCTCGCATCGCCGCCACCGGCGGCCGGTGGGGGGGGCGGCGGCGTTCCCGTTACCGGGGCAGAGCGCCTGCTCGATCTCCTCAGCGGCCCGTCCGACGTACTCGACCTCGCCGGACGGCTGCTTGCCGACGCCTGGGTGGTAGCCCGCCTGGAGGACCTGCCGAGGGACTTCGGCGGGATCGGCGTGACCCGCAGCGGCCGCGTGTGGTTCGCCGGCTGGGGCGAGGTGCGCCAGCTCGGGGAGGGTGGCACCGAGCGCGTGCTGGCGCGGCGCAACGAGCGCGATCGCCTGATCGCCGTGGTCGAGCAGGCCGCGCAAGCCGAGCAGGCAGCCAAGGCGGCCCACGACACGACGCTCGGGCGGCTGCGCGAGGTCGAAGAGACCCGGCGTGATGCCGACGCGGCGGTGCGCGCGAGCGAGCGCCGCCAGACCGAGACGGTCGAGGCGGTGCGCCGCAGCGAATGGCTTATCGAGCAGCGCCGCGCGGCCCCCGCGCAGGGCCCGCTGGCTGTCAGGAAAGCCGAGCTCGAGGGCGAGCTCGCCTCCGAGCGCCGGCAGTCCGAGCGCCTCGTGCGCGAAGGCGAGGAGCGCCGCGCGCGAATCGCTCGCCTGCGCGCCCAGCGGCAAGCGGACGGTGAGCTGCTCCCTCGCGCCGAGCGGCTCGCCGCGGCACTGCAGAGCGCCGGAGAGGCGGTGCAGGACCGGGTCCAGGCGCTGGAGGCAGAGCTCGCAGCCGACCGCCTGGCCGGCGAGGAGATGGCCGGCGAGCTGCGCGCATGCGCGGCGCAGGAGGCGGAGATCCAGGCGGCGCTGCGCGCGGCCGGGGAGGCCGTCACAGATGCAGAGGTGGCCGCGCAGCGCCTGCGCGACCAGGCGGGCGAGGCCGAGCTCGAGCTCAGCGGCATCGTCGAGCGGCTGGGAGTCGCCGATTCCCGAGCGCCACAGGCGCCTGACGCCGCCGGGGCGCGTTTGGACGAGGAGCAGGTCGCCACCTTGCGGACTCGCGTGCAGCGACTCACCCGTCGGCGCGAGCAGCTCGGACCGGTCAACCCGCTCGCGCAACAGGAGTACGCAGAGGCGGTCGAGCACGTCGAGGAGATGGAGGGCCGTCGCGCAGACCTGGAGACGGCGCTGCGTGAGCTGCGCTCGGTCATCCGCGATACCGATCGCCAGATTCAGGAGACCTTCCAGCAGACCTTCGACGCGGCTGCGCGCAACTTCGAGGAGCTCGTCGGCGACGTCTTTCCCGGCGGCTCCGGTCGCCTGCGCCTGATCAGCGAAGAGCAGACGGCCCGTGCCGTGCTCGGCGGCCAGTCGCTGAAGGACGGCCAGAATGCGGTTTCGGGCGGGCTGGGCGCCGGCGCCGGCGCGGCGCAGGAGGCTCACGTGGATGCAGCGGAGGCGGCCGCCGAGGAGGAGTCAGAGCTGCAGGAGCGCATCGAGGAGGACCTGCTGGGCGTGGAGATCGAGATCACCCCGGCGGGCAAGTCCACCAAGCGCCTGTCGCTGTTGTCGGGCGGTGAGAAGTCGATGACCGCGCTGGCGTTCCTGTTCGCCGTGTTCCTCGCGCGCCCCTGCCCCTTCTACATCCTCGATGAGGTCGAGGCGGCGCTCGACGACCTGAACCTCGACCGCTTCCTCGCCCTGCTGCGCCGCTACTCCGATCGGGCCCAGTTCATCGTGATCACCCACCAGAAGAGGACGATGGAGGCCGCGGACTGGCTGTACGGGGTCTCGATGGGCGGCGACGGGGTCTCCAAGGTGCTCTCCCGGCGCCTGCCCGCCGAGGAGGAGCAGACGCCCGAGGTCGCCGAGGTCGCCTGATATCTTCGCTGCCCCCGTGGCGCGCGAGTGGAGCGATCTGTTCATCATCGGAGAGCCTGGCGCCGCGGAGACAGCGGGCGGGGCGGGAGGCGGTCTGCCGGGTAGGGCCGAGGATCCCCGTGCGCGGGGGCGCGAGTCCAGTGCGCCAGAGCCCAACTCCCGCGGGCTGTTGCGGCGCCTGCGCGAGAGCATGGCCAAGACCCGCCAGGCGCTGGGATCGGAGATCCAGGCGACGCTGTTCGGTGTGCTCGACGAGCACACCTGGGAACGCCTGGAGGAGGCGCTGATCATGGCCGACGTCGGCGCGAGCACGACCGCGTCGGTCGTCGCGACGCTGGAGGCCGAGGCCCGCGAGGGAGAGCTCGAGGGCGGCGAGGCGCTGAGCGAGCGGCTCATCGGCCTGCTCGCCCAGGCGACGCGCGTCGGCGATGGGCGGATCGACCTTCGCGAGCACCCCACCGTGATCATGGCCGTCGGCGTCAACGGCACCGGCAAGACGACGACGATCGGCAAGCTCGCCTGGCATCTGCGCCAAGAGCTGGGGCGCACGGTGCTGCTCGGCGCCGCCGACACCTTTCGCGCTGCGGCCAGCGAGCAGCTGCAGGGCTGGGCCCAGCGCGCCGAATGCGAGATCGTCACGGGGGAGCCGGGATCTGACCCGGGAGCCGTCGCCTTCGATGCGATCGCGCAGGCCCGCGCCAAAGGAGTCGACGTGGTGATCATCGACACTGCCGGGCGCCTGCACACGCAGGACGACCTGATGGGAGAGCTGGAAAAGGTCCGGCGTGTGATCGCCCGTCAGCTGCACGGCGCGCCGCACGAGACCCTGCTGACGATCGACGCGACAACCGGCCAGAACGGCCTGCGCCAGGCCGAGCTGTTCGCAGAGGCGGCTGACGTCAGCGGAATCGTGCTGACCAAGCTCGACGGGACGGCGCGCGGTGGGATCGCGCTGGCGATCGCCCGCGAGATGGACATGCCGGTGAAGCTGATCGGCGTGGGCGAGTCGGTGCAAGACCTTCGCCCGTTCGACTCAGAGGACTTTGCGCGCGCGCTGATCGCGCAGTGAACGTCGCCGCGCGCGTCTGAGACGGGATAACCTGAAGCCATGGACGCATGGCTCATCTGGCTGGTTGTCGCCTGCGTTCTCGGCGTCGGGGAGATGCACCAGGGCGGCTTCTATCTGGCGCCCTTCGCGGTCGGCGCGGGCCTCGCAGCGGTCGCCGGCCTGATCGGCGTCGGCGCGCTGTTGTCGGGCGTCGTGTTTCTCGCCGCCTCGGGGATCGTGTTCACGACGCTGCGCCCCGTCGCGCAGCGCCATCGCCGCCTGCCGCCGTCGATCCGCACCGGTGCAGCGGCGCTCGTCGGCCGACCGGCGCTCGTGCTGGAGCGCATCGCCAACGCCGAGGGCGTCGGCTGCGTGAAGATCGACGGCGGCGAGGTGTGGACGGCCCGCAGCTATGACGAACACGAGGTGATCGACGCGGGCGAGCGCGTCGAGGTGGTCGAGATAAGGGGCGCCACGGCGCTCGTGATGCACTAGAAAGGAAGCCGCCTCATGGTCGCTCTCATCGTCATCGTGGTCGTGGTCGTGTTCGCGCTTGTCGTCGCCGCGCGCACGATCCGCGTGATTCCCCAGGCGCGCGCCGGCGTGGTCGAGCGCCTCGGGCGCTATAGCCGCACGCTCGAGCCGGGGCTGACGATCGTCACGCCGTTCATCGATCGCGTCAAGCCGCTCGTCGACTTGCGCGAGCAGGTCGTCAACTTCTCGCCGCAGTCGGTGATCACCGAAGACAACGTCGTCGTCGGCATCGAGACCGTCCTCTACTTCACGATCACCGATCCGCGCTCGGCCACCTATGAAATCGCCAATCCGCTGCAGGCGATCGAGCAGCTCACGGTGACCACGCTGCGCAACGTGATCGGCGGCTTGACCCTGGAGGCGACGCTTACGGCGCGCGAGAATGTCAACACCGAGCTGCGCGTCGTGCTCGACGAGGCGACCGGCAAGTGGGGGATCCGGATCAACCGCGTGGAGATCAAGTCGGTCGATCCGCCGCCGGACATTCGCAGCGCGATGGAGAAGCAGATGCGCGCCGAGCGCGACCGTCGCGCCGCGATCCTCACGGCCGAAGGCGAGAAGCAGTCGCAGATCCTCACCGCCGAGGGCGCCAAGCAGGCGGCCGTTCTGACCGCGGAAGGGGCGCAGCAAGCCGCCGTGCTCGACGCCGAGGGCGAGCGCCAGGCGGCGATCCTGCGCGCCGAGGGCGAAGCGAAGGCGATCGACACGGTCTTCTCGGCGATCCACGAGGGCAAACCCGACCGCGAGCTGCTCAGCTACGAATACCTCCAGATGCTGCCTCAGTTGGCCGAAGGAGACGCCAACAAGGTCTTCGTGGTTCCGTCGGAGTTCGCCCAGGCCTTCGCGGGTATCGGTGAGGCGCTCGCCGGCCGCGGTGTCGCGGGCGACAAGGGCGCGCCCCGCGTCGCGCCCCCGCCGCCCGAGCCGCGCACGGGCGCCTGACCGGCGCGATGTTCGACTCGCTCGCCGAGAAGCTGCAGGAGACGCTCACCGATGTGCGCAACCGCGGCACGCTAAGCGAGCAGGACATCGATGCGGCGATGCGCCAGATTCGCCTGGCGCTGCTGGAGGCGGACGTCAACTTCAAGGTCGTCCGCGAGTTCACGGCACAGCTCAAGGAGCGCTGCCTGGGCGCCGACGTCGTCGGTGGCCTGAACCCGGGCCAGCAGGTGGTCAAGATCGTCGGCGAGCAGCTGACCGAGCTGATGGGCGGCGCCTCGGCCGGGCTGAGCTTCTCGCCGCGCCCGCCGACGGTCATCCTGATGGCCGGTCTGCAGGGCTCGGGCAAGACGACCGCGACAGCCAAGCTGGCCTCCTACCTGCGCGCGGAGCACTCCTCGACGGTTGCCGTCGCTGCCTGTGACGTCTACCGCCCGGCGGCCGTCGAGCAGCTGGTCAAGGTCGCCGCGCAGGCCGGCGCCGTGGCCTATGAGCAGGGCACCGATCGCGACCCCGTGGAGATCGCCACGTGGGCGCTCGCGCGTGCGCGCGAGGAGGGCAAGGACGTGCTGATCGTCGACACCAGCGGACGCCTGCACGTCGACAGGGAGCTGATGGACGAGCTCGTGCGCATCCGCGCGGCGGTCAAGCCGCACAGCGTGCTGCTGGTCGTCGACGCGATGACCGGCCAGGATGCCGTCAACGTCGCGGAGCAGTTCGCCGAGGCGGTCAAGTTCGATGGCGTCGTGATGACCAAGCTCGACGGCGACGCGCGCGGCGGCGCCGCGCTATCGGTCAAGGCCGTCACGGGCAAGCCGATCCTGTTCGCATCCACCGGCGAGAAGCTCGAGCAGTTCGAGCGCTTCCATCCGGACCGCATGGCCCAGCGGATCCTCGGCATGGGCGACGTGATGAGCCTGATCGAGACCGCCGAGCGTCAGTTCGACGAGGACGACGCGCGCGAGCTCGAGCGCAAGCTGCGCCGCAACGAGTTCGACCTCGACGACTTCCTCGATCAGATGCGCACCGTGCGCAAAATGGGGCCGTTGACCAACGTCCTCGGGATGATCCCCGGGCTGGCCGGCGCGCAGCTGAAAAACATGAAGGTCGACGAGCGCGAGCTGGACCGCATTCAGGCGATCATCCTCTCGATGACGCCCGAGGAGCGCCGCCGCCCAGAGCTGATCAAAGGGTCGCGCCGGCTGAGGATCGCCCGCGGCTCGGGCACCAACGTGCAGGCGGTCAGCCGCCTGATCAAGCAGTTCGGCCAGACACGCAAGATCATGCGCCAGGTCGGGCGCGGCAAGATGCCGGACATCGGCGCGCTGATGCGCGGCGCGCGCTAGCGCCCCGCCTCGGCGCTGCGCACCGTCTAAGCTCTCTGCGCAAGCTTCTGGAATCGAGCAAAGAGGTAAACGTGTCGGTAAGGCTACGGCTCACGCGTGTGGGCGGCAAGAAGGACCCGATCTGGCGCGTCGTCGTCGCCGATCAGCGCTCTCCGCGAGACGGTCGCGTGATCGAGACGATCGGCCACTACAACGCGCAGACCGATCCCTCGACGATCGTGCTCGACGAGGAGCGCGCTCGCAGCTGGCTGGCCCGCGGCGCGCAGCCGACCGACACGGTGCGCAAGCTGCTGCGCATCCAGGGCATCGAGGCCGGCAGCCGCTAGCGACCTCGCGAACGGGCGAGGCCCGTCCGCGCTTCCAGCATGAGCGACCGGAGAACATCCAGCGAGCAGCCGCCCAGCGAGGTCCCGAGGCGGCTGCTGGAGTACCTCGCCGAAGGCCTGGTCGACGCGCCCGAAGAGGTCTCCGTCGAGCAGTTCGACGGAGACCAAGGGACGATCGTGCTCGAGCTGTGCGTCGGCGCCGAGGACTACGGCCGGGTGATCGGCCGCGGCGGGCGCACCGCGCATGCGCTGCGCACGGTCGTCAAAGCCGCAGCGACCGGCGAGGGCTGCCATGTGCTCGTCGACATCGTCGATTGAGCGCCCGCCGCACGAGCTCCTACCGCGCGGCGCGGAGGTCGGGGCGAGGTGAGCGACTCGGCCGCTGAGCTGCAGGCCGGGCGCGTCGGACGCCCGCATGGCCTGGATGGCAGCTTCTATGTGACCGGAGCGCTGCCGCGCCTGCTCGCGCTCGGCGCCGCGGTGATCGTGCAGGGGCGCAGCGCAGAGATCGTGCGCCGCGCGGGAACCGACGCGCGTCCGATCATCCGCCTTCAGGGCGTCAGCGATCGCGCGGGCGCCGAGGCGCTGCGCGGCGTCGCGCTGGTGGTCGCCGCGGGCGGCGCGCCCAGCCTCGGCGAGGACGAGTGGTGGGCACATGAACTGCAGGACTGCGAGGTGTTCGACGGCGGGCGCCTGCTCGGCACGGTCAGCCGCATGATCGAGCTCCCCTCCTGCGAGGCGATCGAGGTCGCCAGTGCCTGCGGCGGAGGCCCCCTGCTCGTGCCGCTGGTCAAAGACGCGATCCGCAAGGTCGACACCTCCGCCCGTCGCATCGAGGTCGACGGGGAGTTCCTCGACCTTCGCCCCAGCGAGCCGCCGAGGCGCAAGGCGCAGGCCGCGGCACGAGGCGACCAGGAGCATCTGGATGGAGATTGACGTGTTCACGCTCTTTCCCGATTGGTTTGAGTGGTTCTCCGCCCAGCGCCATGTCGCCAACGCGCTCGCGGGCGGGTCGACGCTGTCCTGCGTGAGCTTTCGCGAGCACTCGCCGCTGAGCGGGGCCCAGGTCGACGACATGCCCTTCGGAGGCGGCGCCGGGATGGTGCTGCGCGTCGACGTCGTCGAAAATGCGCTTCGCGCCCGTTACGGCGTCGACCCCGTGCAGCTGCCCAGCCGGCGACGCGTGATCGCGCTCGCCCCCGGCGGGCGCTTGCTGGACGACGCGCTGGTGGATGAGCTCGCTTCCGAGCCGGCGCTGACGCTGCTGTCCGGCCGCTACGAGGGCTTTGACGAGCGCGTCGTCGAGCACTTCTGCAGTGACGTCCTCTCGATCGGACGCTACGTGCTCGCCGGTGGCGAGCTCGCGGCGATGGTCGTCTGCGACGCGTTGCTGCGCAAGCTCCCCGGCGCGCTCGGAGACGATCGCTCCGCCATCGAGGAGTCCTTCAGCGCGGCGCTGGAGGGCAATCCGGAGTACCCGCAGTACACCCGCCCGGCCGAGCACCGCGGCTGGCGCGTGCCCGAGATCCTGCTCTCCGGCCATCACGCGCGCATCGAGCAGTGGCGGCTGCAGCGCAGCCGCGAGCGCGGCCAGCGCGCGAGCGCCGAGCAGGCGCCGCAGCCAAGCGCCGAGCAGTGACGCGGCGTGCGCTGGCCGTCCGCTACCATTGCCAGTCGCGCCGGCCGGCCGCCCCCTTGAGGTTCCCCCCGGTCATCAAGGCGCCACCTCTTTCACGTCATGAGCAGCGTCATCGAAACCATCGAGCGCGCGCAGCTGCGCCGCGTTCCCAACTTCGCGCCCGGCGATCGCGTCAAGGTGCACTTCCAGGTCATCGAGGGCACGCGCCGCCGCGTGCAGGTCTTCGAGGGCGTCGTGATCAAGCGCCAGGGCAATGGCGCGCGCGAGACGTTCACCGTGCGCAAGCAGTCCTTCGGGGTCGGCGTGGAGCGGATGTTCCCCGTGCACTCGCCGAAGATCGAGCGCATCGAGCTCGCCGCCCGCGGAGACGTGCGCCGCGCCAAGCTCTACTACCTGCGCGACCGCGTCGGCAAGCGCGCGCGCGTTCGCGAGCGCCGCTACTCCGGGCCTGAAGAGACGATCGAGCCGGGTCTTCTGCATGCGCCCGAGGAGGCGACCGACGCCGACGGGATGACGGCCGAGGAGACGGTGCTCGAGCAGGACGCGGCCACGCAGGCGCCGGAGGATGCCGTCGAGCAGGACGGCCCGCAGCCTGCCGCGAGCGCGACCGGGCAGGCATCCGGCCGAGACGACGCCGCAGCGGCGCAGGCGGACCCCGCGGGAGACGCCGACACCGAGCCCGCGGCGCTGGCCGAGGATGCCGCGGGCGACGGGCCGCAGGCGCCGTCCGGGAGGGAGCCCGCAGCTGAGTCCTCGCGCGAGCCCGAGGGCGACCAGGGGGCCGTGGTCGGCGACGAGCCGGCGTGAAACGCCGCGCCAAGCGGTCGAAATCGACCGTGAGTTCTGCCGTTGAGCTGGTCCTCATCATCCTCGTTGCAGTCGGCTTGGCCTTTGGCATCCAGGCGTGGGTCGTCAAGCCCTACCGCATCCCCAGCGGATCGATGGAGCCCACGCTCGCGGTGGGCCAGCGCGTCCTCGTCAATCGCATCGGCATGCACTTCGGCAAACCGCACGTCGGTGAGATCGCCGTGTTTCACCCGCCCGAAGGGGCCCAGCAGGAGGCCTGCGGCCTGGGCACGCGCATAGCTCCCGGCGGCGCGGCGTGCTCTGCGCCCGTGCCCAAGGAGGCAAGTGTCAACTTCATCAAGCGCATCGTCGCCGGACCCGGAGACACGATCAAGGTCGTCGAAGGTCACGTGATCCGCAACGGCAAGCGCGAGTCGGACTCCTACATCCGCCCGTGTCCGGGCGTCTCGGAGTGCAACTTCCCCGTACCGATCCGGATTCCCGCCGGTCACTGGTTCATGATGGGCGACAATCGTGGAGAATCCGACGACAGCCGCTTCTGGGGGCCAGTGCCCACCGGATGGATCATCGGAGGAGCCTTCGCCACCTATTGGCCACCCGACCGGATCGGCATCCTCTAGCGCCGGCGACGGCGCGGTGGTGACCGACGTGGGCGCCGCGCGCGCCGCAGCGACTGGGAAATCTCGCCGCAGCGACGGCTCGGCACGCGCCCGGCGCCGAGCGAGGCGAAGCAGCAGCGGCCGGCGCCTGTTCGCCTTCGACCGGCGCCTGGGCGTCCCCCTCGTGGCCGGCGCCGACGAGGCCGGCAGGGGATGCCTGGCCGGTCCGCTCGTCGCGGCCGGCGTGCTGTTCGACTACGACGCCCTGACCACGCGCGACCTGCGGGCGCTGAGCGCGCTCAACGACTCCAAGCAGCACACCGCCGAGGCGCGCGAGCAGCTCTTCCCACTGGTCCTGCGAAGCGCCGCGCGAGTGGCGGTCGTCTCGCGCTGCGTGCGGCGGATCGACGCGCGCGGGCTCCACAAGACCAACCTCGCGGCGCTGCGCGACGCCAGCATCGCCGTCACGCGCGACATCCGCGGCGAGGTCCTGTGCCTGCTCGACGGCTTCTCGGTGCCCGAGTTCGGGCGCCCCCAGCGGGCGATCGTCGACGGCGACGCCACCAGCGCGGCGATCGCCGCCGCATCGATCGTCGCCAAGGTCACGCGCGACCGCTACATGCGCCACGCCGACGGCGAGCATCCCGGGTGGAGCTTTGCCGAGCACGTCGGCTACTCCACGCCCGTGCATCGCGAGGCGATCCTGCGCCAGGGCGTTTCGCCACTGCACCGGATGTCCTTTCAGTCGCTCGCCTACCAGCAGCTCGCGCTGTAGCGGACGCGCTAGAAGGCGCCCTCGACGTGATCGATGCGTCGTTGCGCGCCGCCCGTGTCGAGCACGACGCCGATCGCGTCGAAACGGATCGTCTCGGCGCTCGGGCGCGAGCTTCGCTCCTCGCGCAGCCAGGCCGACGCGAGCCGGCGCAGGCGCGCGCGCTGGCGGGCTCGGAGACCTCGCAGCGGATCCTGGTCGTCGCGGATGGCGCTGCGACGAGCGCTCACGCAGCGGGTCTTGACCTCGGCGAACACCAACGCTCGGCCGTCGAAGGCGATCAGGTCGATCTCGCCGTGGCGCGTGCGCACGTTCCGTGCGATCGTCGCGAATCCAAGCGCCCGCAGGTGCGCAGCGGCGAGGTCCTCGCCGCGACGTCCGAGCGCGCGACGTCCGGCGTCGTTCATGACCGCGACGCTACGGCGCCCTTGGGACACGGATGCGCGCCTCAGGCGATGCACGGCGTCGACGGGCATGCGCCGCGCGCCGCCCGTGGCACGCGCCCCGCCGACCCTGCGCAGAGGCGGCGTCCGGGCTGTAAATTGCCAGACAGGGCAGTTTGCCCCTCAAACCACGTCAGCTCTCCAATCCGATGACCCCTCGGCTCCTGGCCCCAAAACGCGTCCCTTCGGCCCGCATGCGGACCTTTCGTCTCGCCGTCCTGGCGGGAGCGATCTGCTGCACGATGGCCTTGATCGAGCCCGTCGTATCGTCCGCGGCGATCGTCGAAGTCAAGCTCGTGAAGAAGACGCTGGCTGTCGGTCGCGCGGGCAACCTGACCGTCAAGCTCACCTGTCCATCTGGTGCGATGGCCTGCTTCGGCACGGTGACGTTGAAGGCGCGGAACAGCCTCAGGGCCCTCAAGCGCAAGACGCTCGCATCGGGCACCTTCATCATCATCGGAGGCGGGACCAAGGCGCTGAACCTGCACCTCTCCAGGAAGGCGCTGGCGGTCCTAAAGCGCCGGCACGTGCTTCGG